>DATEDV010000057.1:0-3130 GCA_035281485.1 Candidatus Limnocylindria bacterium
CCCATGACGCTGTGGGCGACCGCGAACGCGATCGACCGCGCGAGCACGTTGTCCCCCGGCGAGATGAACTGCGGCATGAACGTCAGGTAGAAGACCGCGACCTTGGGGTTCAGCACGTTCGACAGCAGGCCCTGAAGGAACGGCGTGCTCGCGCGCCGCGGCGCGATCGGCGTCACGGTCTCGTGCCGGAACGAGCTGCGCAGCGCCTGCACGCCGAGATAGGCCAGGTACGCGGCGCCCGCGAGCTTCACGAACGTGAACGCCTCGGCCGACGTCGCGAGGACCACCGACAGCCCCAGCGCGGACGCGACGGCGTGCACGAAGAGACCCGAGCAGATCCCCAGCGTGGCGATCAGCGCGGCGCGGCGTCCGCGCTCGAGCGTGATCTTGGCCACGAGCGCCATATCCGCCCCTGGAGAGACCGTGAGCAGCGCGAGGACCACCAGCCCCGCGACGAACAGCGGGTCGAGGCTCACGGCGGCGTGCGCCGCAGCAGGTTCGCTCGGGCCTCGAGGTCGAGCGGGCGTCCGCGCTCGGCCAGCTTCGCCGCCACGGCGCGGCGATGCTGCACGGTGCGGTTCGCGCCGAACTTGAACTTCGCGCGGACGTCGGTGACCGAAAGACGGATCCCGCGGATGGAGCCCAGCAGCTTGCCGTAGCGGTTCTCACCCGGCTCGACCGGTGCGTGCATTCCTTCGGGCTGGAAATGATCGAGCTGCCGCTCGAGGATGGCCGCAACCTGCGACGGCTCGTCGATGACCTCCACGTCGCATGCGAGCTGCACGGCCGCGTAGTACGACGTCGGCACGCCGTACTCGTCCTGATTCCAATGACCGGGGATGTACGTGTAGGCACCGAACACGGAGAGCAGCGCGCGCGGCCGCTCGGCGAGCGCCTCCCAGACCGGGTTCGGCCGCGCGAGGTGCAGATGCACGGTCCGGTCGCCGTCGTACACGAAGTGCGTCGGCACGACGATCGGGAGATCGCGATCCCTGCCCGGCGCGATGAGCTCGCCGAAGTCATGGTCCGCGAGGAACGCGTGCCACTCGTCCTCGCTCAGCGCCGTGTCGTGCCGATGGATGAGCACCTGCTACGCCGGCTCGGCGGTCGCCGTCTTTCGTGCCAGACCGGCCGCGCGCGTCGCGGCGGCCACCGACTTGGCGACCGCTGGGACGACGTCGCGGTCGAACACGGACGGCAGGATGTACTCCGCGGAGCGCACGCGCTCCGGCACCGTGGCGGCGAGCGCCCGCGCTGCGGCGAGCTCGACCTCCGCCGACACGCCGCGGGCGCGCGCGTCGAGCAGTCCGCGGAACACACCGGGGAACGCGAGCACGTTGTTCACCTGGTTCGGATAGTCGCTGCGGCCGGTCGCGAGGACATCGACCTCGGGCGCCGCGTCGAGCGGATCGATCTCGGGGTCGGGGTTGGCGAGCGCGAAGACGATGCGCGGACGATCCATCCCGCGCAGGGCGGCGAGCGAGAGCGTCTTGGGACCCGACAGCCCGATGAAGACGTTCGCGCCGGCCAGCGCGTCCTCGAGCGAGCCGCGGCGGTCGGTGGCGAGCATGCTCACGACGTCGCGCTTCTCGTCGTTGAGATCGTCACGCCGCTGGTGCACGATCCCGCGGCGGTCGCACAGCGTGATATCGCGGATCCCGGCGAGCCGCAGCAGGCGCGCGGTCGCGATCCCGGCCGCGCCGGCACCCGCGATGACGACGCGCAGCTCGCCGAGGGGCCGCGCCACGACCGCGGCCGCATTCTGCAGACCCGCGAGCACCACGATCGCGGTGCCGTGCTGGTCGTCGTGGAACACCGGGATGTCGAGCCTCTCGCGCAGCTTGCGCTCGACGACGAAGCAGCCCGGTGCCGCGATGTCCTCGAGGTTGATCCCGCCGAACACCGGCGCGACGCTCTCGACGATGCGCACGATCTCGTCGGGATCGTGCGTCGCGAGGCACAGCGGGAACGCCGTGATGCCGGCGAGGTCGGCGAACAGGAGTGACTTCCCCTCCATCACCGGCAGCGCCGCCTCCGGCCCGATGTTGCCGAGTCCGAGGACCGCCGAGCCGTCGGTGACGACGGCGACCGTGTTCTGGCGGATCGTGAGACCCCAGACCTTGTCGGGATCCTCGGCGATCGCGCGGCAGATCCGCGCGACGCCCGGCGTGTACACCAGGGACAGGTCGTCGCGCGTCCTCACGCTGACGCGTCCCTTCGTCTCGATCTTCCCGCCGAGATGCATGAGGAAGGCGCGGTCGGAGACGTTGCGGACGCGAACGCCGTCGAGCCGGCGCAGGTCCTCCTCCAGCGCGTCGCCGGTGCGCTCGTCGGGGCAGTCGACCGTGACGTCGCGCACGTGCACCGCGGGTGTCGCCTCGACCAGATCGATCGCGCCGAGGCTGCAGCCGCGCTCGCCGACGACCGTCGCGACGCGCGCGAACATGCCCGGCCGATTGGCGATCTCGAGACGGAAGACGAGGCGGAACGCGGGGCTCAGCACTGCGCGTGTCGGCGCGTCGGGCACGCCTGCCAGCGTACCCGGCACACGGCCGACGCGTGCCGTCACGGCGCGCAGGCCGCAGAGTTGGACGTAGCGATGGGTCTGGTGGTGGGCGTCCTCGTCCTCATGGCGTCGCTCGTCGGGACCGCGCCCGAGGCGGAGCGGCTCGCGCCGACCGGCGCGACGTGCGCCGGATCGATCGGCCCCGGCATCGCGCCGCCGGCGCGCGTGCCGAACGGGATCGCGGGATTCCACGCCTCGTGGTACGGGCAGTCGGGTTACATGAGCCTCTGCCCGGGCGAGCGGGCGACGGCGACGGTCGCGTACTACAACTCGGGCTCGCGCGGCTGGGTGCGCGGCCGCCTGGGCGAGGTCGCGTACCTGGGGACATGGAACGCCGAGCCGGGGCAGGACCAGCCCAGCGTCCTCGGCGGCGACGGGGCGCGCGGCTCACCGGCGACGGGTTGGCCGCGCTTCAATCGGCTCGCGCTGCAGCCCGCGAGCTACGTGGGTCCGGGGCAGATCGCGTGGTTCCAGTTCGGCGTGCAGGCGCCGTCGCTGCCCGGCACGTACCGCATCGGGATCCGTCCGCTGGTCGAAGGCGCGACCTGGATGGAGGACTTCGGC
>DATEDV010000058.1:0-2427 GCA_035281485.1 Candidatus Limnocylindria bacterium
CGACATCGACTCGGTCGAGCGCGACAACCGCGAGCTCGCGGACATCGTGCTCGAGGCGAGCGACCTCTGCGTCTTCCTCACCACGGCGACGCGGTACGCCGACCTCATCCCGTGGCAGGTGCTTCGGCGCGCGCAGGAGCGCGGCCTGCCCCTCGTGATCGTGCTCAACCGCGTCCCGGGCGACGGCCGCGACCACGAGGTCGTGCTCGCCGACGTGCGGCGGCTGCTCGCCGACGCAGGTATGCGCGAGAGCGACGGCACGCTCGACATGCTCTCGATCACGGAGGGTCAGGTCGATCCGAGCGTGAACGGCCTCGCGCGGGACAGCGTCCGACCGCTCATCGACCGCATCGAACAGCTCGCGAGCGAAGGCGAGGAGCGGCGACGCGTGGCGCTCGACGCGCTGCTCGGTGCGATCGGCGGGCTCGCGCCGCTCGCGCACAACGTCGCCGATGATCTCGAGCACGAGGCGATCGATGCCGACGCGCTCAGAAGGATCGCGGAGTCGGCATACGCGACGGAGCTCACCGCGCTATCGCGCACCCTGCGCGGCGGCGTCCTCCTGCGCGGCGAGGTACTGCGACGCTGGCACGACTTCGTCGGCGCCGATCAGATCACGCGGTTCGTCTCGTCGGGCCTCGGCAAGCTGCGCGGCCTTCTCATGACGGCGTTCCGCGGGACGCCGACGGCGCCGGTCGCGATGGTGGAGAAGGAGATGGCGAGCACGCTCGAGGCGCTCGCGCTGCGCCACGCCAGCGACGCCGCGCGCCGTACCGCGACCGCCTGGTCCGAGCGTTCGGGGGCCGCGGAGCTCATCGAGCGCGACGCACGGCTCTGGTCGGCGTCGGAGGAGTTCGCACCGCGCCTGCGCGATGGGCTCGCGGCCTGGATGCGCGCCACCATCGACGACGTGCGCACCGCCGGCGGGCGCAAGCGCGCGGTCGCGCAGGTCGCCGCGCTGGGGGTGAACGTCGTCGGCGTCGCCGTGATGCTCGGCGTGTTCGTGCACACCGCGGGGATCACCGGAGCGGAGCTGGGGATCGCCGCGGGGACCGCGTTCCTGAACCAGAAGCTGCTCGAGGCGCTCTTCGGCGAGCGCGCGATGGAGCAGCTCATCGAGCAGGCCCGGAAGCGCCTCGACACGCTGCTCGAGTCGTTGTTCGCGCAGGAGCGCGAGCGGTTCGAGGCGCTCGCGCCGCGTCCAACGGACCTGCGCGAGCTCGCCGCCCAACTGCGCGATGCGGTCGAAGGCGTGCGCGCGTGAGCCTGGACGGGTGCCTCGCGAATCTGGACGAGGCGATCGCGGCGGCGGCGACGCTCGGCCTCGATACCGCCGTCGCGGCAAAGGTGCGCGACATCGCGCGCACGCGGCTCGGTTTCCCGAGCGACGCGTACGTGCTCGCGCTCGCGGGCGGCACCGGTGTCGGTAAGTCGACGCTGCTGAATGCGCTGGCCGGCGAAGAGGTGAGTCCGGCGAGCGCGCGTCGCCCGACGACGGCGGATCCGGTCGCCTGGGTCCCGGTCGAGCGTCGGCGCGAGCTGTCCGGCCTGCTCGCGTGGCTTGAAGTGACACAGGTGCGCGAGCATCGCGCCGACGAGCTCAGCGACCTCGCGGTCATCGACCTTCCCGACTTCGACTCGATCGCTCCGGAGCACCGCGCGCGCGTCGACGCGCTGCTGCCACGGGTCGACGCCGTCGCCTGGATCGTCGATCCGGAGAAATACAAGGACGAGGTCATGCACGGCGGCTACCTGCGGACGTTCGCGCCCCGCCTCCGCCACCAGATCGTCGTGCTCAATCGCACCGACCTACTTCGTCCCGAGGACGCCGCTCGTGTGAGCGACGACATGCGCGCACAGCTGCGCCGCGAAGGTATCGCCGATGTGGAGGTCGCGCTCACGCGCGCACGCGACGGCACGCCCGGCGTCGCGGAATTCCGCCGCTGGCTCGATTCGGGGGTACAGGCCAAGCGCGTGATCGCATCGCGCGTGGTCGCCGAAGCGCAGCAATCCGTGCGCGACCTCGCGGCCCGCGCGGGCGTGTACGGCGGAGACGTCGGACCGCTCATCGAGGTCGGGCGACGGGAGCGCGCGCTCGATCTCGTCGCACGCGGGGTGCTCGCGCTCGTCGACATCCCCGGCCTCGAGCGCCAGGCCGTCGCGGCGACGCGTCTCGCCGCCCGGCCACGGGGCGCCGGTCCGTTCGGGCATCTCACGAGCCTCATCTACCGCCTCGCCGGACGCGCCCGCGCGTCCGCGGATCCGGCCGGCTACCTGCGGCGCTGGCAGGCCCGCGGTTCCCTCGCGCCCGCGGTCGAGCCGCTGCGCGAGCTCATCGCGGCGACGATGCCCTCGGTGCCGGGACCGGTGCGGACCGCGCTCGGGGCGCTGAACGACCCCGCGATGATCGAAGCGCGGCTCGCGGAC
>DATEDV010000059.1:0-3684 GCA_035281485.1 Candidatus Limnocylindria bacterium
GAGCACGCGGACTTCGTCGCCACGCTGGTCAGTGGCACTGCGACGCCGCGACCGGGCCGCGCGGCCGCCGTTGTCATCGAGGACGACGGCACGATCCTCATCGACGGCTCGCCCCTGCCCGAGGACGAGTGGCGGCAGGGGCGCACCGGGCGTCGCCAGCTGCGGCGTCTCTTCGAGGCGCTGCGGGCGGCCTATCCGTCGGCGATCGAGCGGGGGCAGCTGGCGGACCTGCTCTGGCCCGACAGCGATGGCGACCGCGCCATCGCGAATCTCTACGCCGCCGTCAACGATCTGCGCCACATCCTCGGTGCGGTGCCCGGTGTGACGCTCGCCTCGCGCGACGGCACGTACGCCCTCGAGCTCAGCGGCACCGCGCGTCTTTCGTCGGCGGGATCCAGGGACCGCGCCGGCTGAGACCGCCCGCATCACGGCACCTCCGCGAGGCCACGCACGATGAGCAGGAGCTCGTGCTCGCTCACCCCACGGGTCTGGATGCTGTAAGCGATGGTCGCTCCACCTGAGCGCGCATCGTCACCTGACCGGCGTGCGGACTCAGTCCAGAGGATCTGTCGCTCTGGCCAGCTCGCTGTCGTCGAGTACAACGCCGGCGTGCCCCGGACCTCGATCGTCGACGTCGAGGCGGGGGCAGCGGAGTTGACCGCTCCCGCCGCGAAGTTGATCAGCGCCTCGTCGGCGCGGTAGCCGATCCGATAGCGGACGTCCTCGCCCGCGAGGTACGCGTACTCGAGCATCACGACGCTCCGATCGAAGCGCTGCGGAAGTACCCTCGGCTGGAGCACGGGAACGTGAGAGCCGAGCGTGCTCTTGACACGCCGCCACGCCTCGGCCTCAGGAAGCTCGATCAGCGTGACCTCGGGCGAAGGCATCGTGATCGGCGCTGCGAGCGCGTCCTCGAGCGGTGGCGCGGGCACAGATGGGTAGGGCTCGCAGCCGCTTGGCTGCGCCGCACAGAGCATGACGGCGAACATCGCTATGAGTCGCTGCATTGGAGCGAGAGTCCAGCACGCTGCTTGGGAGAACACTGGGGACGCTCACCGATCTGGGATGCGTGGCGGAGGCTCGGCCATCATCTGCTCGTCGGTCCGCTCGACGATCCAGCGGCCGGCGTCACGCGCCAGATCTATGCGCGTGAAGAATTCGCCGCCGCTCGGCCCTCCTCGGATCTCGAACATCTCCGTGCCGTGGACGAACGCGACTGCCCTGTCGCCGTTCACGAAGATCCGCATGGGCTCGTACGCCTCGAGCTGGTGAGCTGCTTCGCTTGCATCCACTTCGCGCCACTGCCTGAAGTGGTGAGCGTCGAGGTTGATGCCCTCTCGGATGTCCTCACCCTGCGCGAGCTTTGGATACGCGACGTAAAGATCGCGCAGGTGACCGCTGACGAATGCGCGCCCGCGCACCGTGTAGTAGTCCGCGACGGCACGGACGAGCGAGGCGCGCTCCTCACCGGCTGCGCGCACGAACCCAGGCAGGGGATCCGTCGCGGACACGCAGGCAGCCGCGGCCACGATCAGCGCGGGGAGCAGCGCCGGCGGTCCGCTGATGATTCGCGCCTGCACGGGCCCACGGTCGCCGCCCGATGTGGGGGAAACGCTTGGGACGGCGATCCGGGCTCGAAATCCACGATGTCTTGACACGCCGAACAGCCGTTCTATCGTGCTCAGTTCAATGAGAACGGCCGTTCGATTTCCCGCTCGTACCAGCTTGGCCCAGATCCTCGACGGCCTGCAGCGCGACTCGGCCTTCCAGGAGATGGTCACGCGCTGGGAGACCATCCCGGCGCGGCCGGCCCGCTACGCGGCCTTCCCCGAGTGGCTCGACGGTCGGATCGCGGCCGCTCTTCGCCGGCGCGGCATCGACGAGCTGTATTCGCACCAAGCTGCCGCGCTCGAGTCGACTCGCGCCGGCAAGCACACCGTCATCGTCACGCCGACCGCCTCGGGCAAGACGCTCTGCTACAACCTGCCGGTCCTCGACGCGATCGCCAAAGACCACACCTCACGCGCTCTGTACATCTTCCCGACGAAGGCGCTGTCGCAGGATCAGCTCGCCGAGCTCGAGCGCGAGTCGGGCGACATGGACATCGAGCTCAAGACCTACACCTACGACGGCGACACGCCACCGGCGGTGCGCGCCGCGATCCGCAGTGCCGGCCACGTCGTGATCACGAACCCCGACATGCTCCACACCGGGATCCTTCCCCACCACACCAAGTGGGTGAAGCTCTTTGAGAACCTGCGCTACGTCGTCCTCGACGAGCTGCACACGTACCGCGGGGTCTTCGGCAGCCACGTGGCCAACGTCCTGCGTCGGCTGCGCCGCATCTGCGAGTTCTACGGATCGCATCCCGTATTCATCTGCACGTCCGCGACCATCGCGAACCCTGAGGAGCTCGCGCGCCACCATATCGAAGACGACGTCGTCGTCATCGACGAATCGGGAGCACCGCGCGGCGAGAAGGTGCTCGTCTTCGTCAACCCGCCGGTCATCAATCGCAATCTCGGCGTGCGCAAGAGCGCGCTGCTCACCGGACGCGACATCGCGGCCACGCTGCTCGCGTCCGGCGTCCAGACGATCGCGTTCGCACGGTCGCGCGTGCAGACCGAGCTACTCCTCACCTACCTGCGCTCCCGCTTCCCGCAGCCGCAGTGGCCATCCGACCTCATCCGCGGGTATCGAGGCGGCTACCTGCCGTCAGAGCGGCGCGCGATCGAGCGCGGGCTGCGCGACGGTTCCGTCCGCGGCGTCGTGTCCACGAACGCCCTCGAGCTCGGGATCGACATCGGCGCCCTGCAGGCCGCGGTGCTCCTCGGGTACCCCGGTACGGTCGCCTCGACCTGGCAGCAGATGGGGCGCGCCGGACGGCGCGAGGATCTCTCGGCCGCCTTCCTCGTCGCGACGTCGTCACCCATCGATCAGTACGTCGTCCAGCATCCCGAGTACGTGCTCGACCGCTCGCCGGAAGCGGGCCTGGTGAACCCCGACAACCTGCACGTGCTGGTGCATCACATCAAGTGCGCCGCGTTCGAGATCCCGTTCGAGACGCGGGAGCGCTTCGGGACGGAGGACACACCGGGCGTGCTCTCCTACCTCGACGAGCAGGGCGTCCTCCACGAAGCTGGCGGCAAGTACCACTGGTCCGATCAGGCCTTCCCGGCCGAGACGACTTCGCTGCGGACCGCGACGAACGACAACGTCGTCATCGTCGACACGACCGGTCCGGCGCCGCGCACGGTGGGATCCGAGTACCACGACGGCAAGGCCCGCGTGATCGGGGAGATCGACCGGTTCGCCGCGCAGGTGCTCCTGCACGAGCAGGCCATCTACCTCCACGAGTCGAAGCAGCTCCAGGTCGAACGCCTGGACTGGGACAACGCCAAGGCCTACGTACGCGAGGTGAAGGTCGACTACTACACCCAGGCTGAGCTCGCGGTGCGCATCCGCGTCATCGACGAGTTCGACAGCCATGCCGGACAACGTGGTTTCGACATCGCGCACGGCGAGGTCCTCGTGAGCACGCTTACGACCATCTTCAAGAAGCTCACGATGTACACGCACGAGAACGTCGGCTGGGGCAAGATCCATCTGCCCGAGCAGGAGCTGCAGACGACCTCGTTCTGGTGCTCGCTCCCCGAGCGCGTCGTCGCGGGATGGCCGCGCGAA
>DATEDV010000060.1:0-5448 GCA_035281485.1 Candidatus Limnocylindria bacterium
CGCGTTCCAGACGAGCAGGATCTCGTTGCTCGAGCAGGCTGCTTCCGCGCTCACGACCTTGATCGTTCCGCTGCCGTTGTTGACGCAGGCATAGATGAGCCCGGTGGTGATGGCTCCCGCAAGACCGACGCTCGCGGTGCCGATGATCGCCGCGACGAGCAGGGCCGTGATGCCCGGCTTGCTTTTCACGAAGGCAGACAGCGCGCGAGACACAGCGTGGCGCAACGCAAACACTTCCAACCCCTCCATCGACTCCGCGATCGTTCGATCGATCGCGCAGACGAAGCATAGAGAGCAGCCCTCGCCGGTCGTGCGCGTGCTTGGGCCTAGGCAGGCGCAGAATCGATCGGTGCCTCTGGAAGTAGCGATGGATCTCAGCGACCTCCAGCGCTCGGCGAAAGGGTCGATCACCGCGCGCGTCTGTGTGGTCCTGGATGGCTTTGCGTTCCCGGAACGCGCGTGGTCGGACCTGGTCGTCGTCGTGCTCGGCTGGTGGATCGAGGAGCTGCTGCGACCCCAGTCGATCGACGAGCGGACGATGACGCTGTCGTTCATCGACGGGCCCTACTCCGTCCGCCTGCGCGCACGCGACGCCGGCGAGTGGTCGGTGTCGCTGGTGCGAGACGCCGGTCCGACGGCCGGCAAGGGAGAGGTCGGGGTGATCGAGCGCGCGCAGTTCGCCGCGTCCCTGCTGGCCGCTGCGCGTGAGGTCGTGGCGGCATGCCGCGCGCGAGGCTGGTCAGAGGACCGTGAGGTACGCAAGCTCGCCGCGCTCACGGAGGAGTTGGCTGAAAAGGCGCATCAGGAGGCGATATGACGACGTCGCTCACGCCGATGCTCACCGTGCGAAAAGCAGCTGAGGCCATCGCGTTCTATGCCAAGGCCTTCGGCGCAAAGGAGCTGTCACGTCTCATGACGCCGTCCGGCCAGATCGTCGCGGAGATGGCCATCGACGGCCAGACCTTTGGCGTCGTCGACGAGAACCCGCGCGCGTTCAACGTCAGTCCACAGGCGCTTGGCGGGACCACGGTGCGCATCAGCCTTGTCGTCGATGATCCCGACACCGCCACGACGCGCGCGATGAAGGCCGGATGCACCGAGGTCTTCCCCATCGCCGATCAGCCGTACGGCATGCGGCAGGGCCGGGTGCAGGATCCGTTCGGGCATCACTGGCTCATCGGCAAGCGTCTGTAGTGCCTCACTCGCGACCTTGAGAAGACGTTGTTGAGCTGATTGACGCTCTCACTCCCGCTCAACATCGCTCTGCCATCGTTCGAGCGTGCTCTGGCAACTGCGCTCGGTCATCCTCGGTGCGACGCTCGGCGCGCTCATCGGCGCTGTCGCGCTGATCCGGAGCGATGCCGCGGGTCTCGCGATGACGTCCGCGGTGGCAGCGGCGCTGTTCGCTGCGACCTACGCCGCGCGCTGGAAACCAGCGGTCACGTTCGGCGCGCCACCGTGGCTCGGCCGTAGCGCCATCACCATCGCCGGCATCGCGGTCGTCGCACTGGCGCTGAGCACGCTGACACGGTCTGATGTCGGCGCGGCGCCCACGCGCGCGGTGGAGCGCGCCGCCGCGCCGACGCCGCAAGGTAGTGCCGTGTCGGAGACGGACCCGACGCCGAGCGCTACGGCGGTGCCGACCGCGCCGCTGGCGCCAGCGCGCACGGCGCCCGAACCGCCAGCGCGCACCGACTCACCTCCAGAGTCGGCCACCGCTGGGGACCGGGGGCGGACCGCCCCGCCTCGAGCAACGCCGGCAACAGCCTCGACGACGTCCGCCGCGTTCGCGAGCCCTCCCCCGCCCTCGAGCGCCCCAACTGCAGCGCCAACGTCCACAACGAGGCCGGCCGCGTCGGGGAGCGTAGGATCGCCGACCGCCTCACCGACGTCCGTCATCCCGTCCGTGCCTGCGCTTCCTGTGCCGACGCTGCCCGGCCTTCCCTGACGTCGCTCCGAGGCGTCGCCGCCGTCTGCGGCACGCAGATGAGCTCGCGCGCGATGCCATCGGCGTCACGAACGTGATCGCGACCCCGTACCCGTGGTCGACGATCTTGCGTGCGTGATATCGAGCGCAGCGAAGAGGCCTCTTGCATCGAGGCGAATTACAGGCTGGCAGACGCGGCCCCCATACCGGGGGCGGCCACTCCGCGTTCTGATACACAGCCGCCCATCCCGCGGAAGGGGGTCGATCAGATGTTCAACACCGGAGTCAGGTCCGACGTGCTCACCGAGGAAGCTCCACAGACCGCAGCGGCCATGCCGGATGCCGCCGTGCGCGAGGCTGACGCCAACCGCAAGCTCCAGTTCGAGGGCACCGTCGAGGTCGACGGAACGTTCACCGGACAGATGCTGAACGCGCTGTTCGGCCCGGACTCGCAGGTGAACGGCAAGCTCCGCTTCGAAGGTGCCGTTCAGATCGACGGGACGTTCAACGGCAGCATCACCACGAACGACCTCCTCATCATCGGCGAGCGCGCCAAGATCGGCGCGGACATCAGCTGCGGCTCCGCCATCGTGAGCGGCGAGGTCACCGGGAACATCAAGGCGCGAGACTCGGTCGAGCTGCACGCGCATGCGCGCGTGAAGGGCGACATCCTGAGTCCGACGCTCGCGATCGACAAGGGCGCGGTCTTCGATGGCAGCTCGAAGATGGCAGCGGCGCCGACGAGCTTCGATCGGCGCGGACGGTCCGGAAGAACCTCCTGAGGATCCGCATCGATCTCATCGCGTAGCGAAGTTTCACATGCGCATACGTGTCCTGATCGTCGCGCTGATAGCGATCGGCGTCATCGTGCCAACGGTGCTCGTGCTTTCACCGCAGCGCGCGGCCGGAGCGAGCATGGTCCTGAGCGTGCTTCGAGGCTCGGCCGATGTGGCGCGCGGCCAGACGGACTTCGTCCGCGCGCCTGACGGACAGGTCCTGGGCCCGGGTGACCGGGTCCGCACAGCGGACGATGGCCACGCGATCGTCACGTTCCTCGACGGCTCGACCGTGACGATCGACCCGGCGACGACGATCACGATCGTCGAGGCGACCGCCACGGCGAGCGGCGTGATCGCGATCCGCCTCGAGCAGGCGCTCGGCCGAACGTGGTCGAGCGTCCAGAAACTCGCGCACATCGACTCGAGGTTCGAGATCATCACGCCATCGACGACGGCGACCGTCCGCGGAACGGGCTTCATCACGGCCGTCTCGGCCAGCGGCGCCACCGCAGTGACGACCACCGATGGCATCGTCGAGGTGAGCGCGCAGGGCCAGACCGTCGTGGTGCCGGCCGGATCGGTCACGACCGTTTTGCCCGGTGCCTCCCCCGCCCCACCCGTACCGGCTCCGGCAGCCCGGAACACGCTCCGCTTTGGACTGCACTCGCCGGCGTACGTGCTCGTGGTCGATCCGCTGGGCCGGTCCTGCGGTATCGCCTCGCTCGGCGCGACGGTCGTGCGTCAGATCCCCGGCTGCCTCGCGACCGAACCTGGTATCGAACCGCAGCTGCTCGACATCGCCGACGCGGTCCCCGGCACGTACAACGTCGTCATCGAGTCGATCGCACCCGGCGGGGACTTCGTCGCCACGGCCTCGGCGGTCGACGCGACGGGGGCCCTGTCCTTCAACTACTCCGTCGGCGGCGGCGGACCCACGGGCACGCTATTCGGCACGAGCCTCAGCGTCGAGGTCGCGGCGAACGGATCGCTGAGCGCGCCCGGTCTGTCAAAGCTCGTTCTCGTCGATCGTCCGCCGAGCCGCATCGTGGTGCTCTCACCGCTCCCTCGGCCGACGGCCGCAGGCACGCCGAACCCGAACACCTTTCCCCTCCTGCCTCGCTTCGGCTTCACCGCGGGGATCGAGGTCACCCCCGCACCAGCAGCCCGGACGGCGCTCCCGTCGCCGACGCCGAGCGACACCCCGTCGCCCTCACCGACGGAGAACGTCACGCCCGACCCGACCCCAGCGCCGACGACCGCCCCGGTACGCACGCTGCCACCACCACCGCCGCCCACACCGACGCCGGCACCGACCGCGACGCCCACGCCGCCGCCAACGCCGGCTCCGACGCCATCGCCCGCGCCGACGGCGACCGGTCCCAGCGTGACCGCGGGACTCGGTTCGGCCGGGAACCCGGTGACGATCAACGGTCGCGGGTGGTCGACCGCACGCATCACGCTGTACTGGGAGGACGGGGCACCCCTCGCGCAGGTGACGGCGAATGCCGCGGGCGAATTCGCGCTCGCGTGGACCGTGCCGATCAATCTGAACGTCGGCTTCTACGCGATCACCGCGAGCGACGGCCTTCGCAGCGCGAGCGGACAGCTTGCGGTCTACGCACCGGCGCTGTTCGTGAGCTGCACCACCGCGGACGCATCCGTGTCGCTCAGAGGGAACGGCTGGCCGGCGTCCGCCCGCTACACGATCCGTTCGTCGCTTCTCGCGACGCCGCTCTCCGGCACCATCGCCGCGGACGGCACGTTCAGCACGTCGTTCACTCCGCCGGCCGGAACGTTGCCCGGCGATTATCAGTTCCAGGCCAGCACAGGCACGCTGCTGGCGCCGGTCTCTTCATGCACCCTGCGCTGAGCCGAACGTAGCGCGGGCAACAGAGGCATCGCCACGGTAGGGTGACCTGGTGACGCGACGCGGTTGGATCCTCTTCATCGCGATGGGCCTGATCTGGGGCATCCCGTATCTCTTCATCAAGATCGCGGTCGGCGAGCTCACTCCGGCCACACTCGTGCTCCTGCGTACGGCGATCGGCGCGGCGCTCCTGCTGCCGATCGCCGCCGCGCGCAACGAGCTCCGGCCACTGCTCCGGCACTGGCGATGGATCGCGGTGTTCACGTTCGTCGAGGTGGCAGCGCCCTGGTTCCTGCTCTCGGACGCGGAGCGACGTATCTCGAGCTCCCTGACCGGATTGCTCATCGCGCTGGTCCCGTCGATCGGCGCGATCCTCGCGTGGGCCACCGGCAGCGACGATCGACTCGATCCGAGGCGAGTGGTCGGGCTCGGGCTCGGCTTCCTCGGTGTTGCCGCGCTCGTCGGGCTCGACGTCGGCGCGACCGACCTCGGCGCCGTCGCCGAGGTCGCGCTGGTCGCGCTCGGCTACGCGCTCGGCGCGCTGATCATCGCGCGCAAGCTGTCGAGTCTTCCGCTCGTCGGCCTCGTCGCGGCGTCGCTGGCGCTCACGATGATCGTGTACGCACCGATCGGCCTCGCGCAGCTGCCCAGCGCGCTGCCGTCGCCGCAGGTGCTGCTCTCGGTCGCGGTGCTCGGGGTCGTGTGCACCGCACTCGCGTTCCTGCTGTTCCTGCCCCTCGTGAAAGAGGTCGGCGCGGCACGCGCCACGGTGATCACGTACGTCAACCCAGCGGTGGCGCTCGCGCTGGGCGTCGCGGTGCTCGGCGAGCCGCTCACGATCCCGATCGTGCTCGGCTTCGTTCTTATCGTCCTCG
>DATEDV010000061.1:0-2432 GCA_035281485.1 Candidatus Limnocylindria bacterium
AGCACCCGCGCGCCGACCTTTCCGCTTACATCGACCAGGCGCTGGACCCGGCCGACCGGAACGTCGTCGACGGGCACCTCGTCGCCTGTACCGAGTGCCGGACGCACGTCGCGCAGCTGCGTGCCACGACCGCGCTCCTCCGGGCCCTCCCGGACCCGATCCCGTCCCGACACCTCGTACCGCGCCTGGGTGCCCCCGCCTGGATGCCGCCGCTGCGGACCCTGATGACGCTTGCGAGCGGCGCGGCGGTGTTCCTCTTCATCGCGAGCTCACTCGTGAGCAACATCACGTTCCTCGCGGGCGCTCCCACGACCGCGAGCTCGCGCGATGCCGCAGCCGAGGGCGCGGCTCGCGCGCCCGCGCCCGTGGCCCCAGGGGACACGCGTCTTCAGGCGGGGAGCGGCGCAGCCGCTCCTGCGGTGTCACCTGCCCCGACTGCACAGACCGCCTTCTCCGTCGCCGGCCCGAGCGCCTCGCCGTCGGTGGCCGACAGCGCGCGAGGTGTGACGACCGACGATGCCGCAAAGCGCGCCGAACAGTCGACCCCGGCTCCGCCGGCAGCGGGTGGTGTGACGACCGCGTCCGGTGGAGTTACGTCAGAGTCGCAGCCGCGGCCATCGCCGCTCCTGAGCCCATGGCTCTGGCTGGGCGTCGCGATCCTGAGCGGCGCGTTCGCCATCGCACTGCATCGTCGATTGCGTTCAGCCGCCTGACGCAACGACCGCGTCGCGCGGTCCTCATACTCAACGTATGCCCGATCGCATCATCCTGATCGACTCGAACTCCCTCATCTATCGCGGTTACTTCGCGATACCGCCGCTCACCACGACAAAGGGTGAGCTCTCGAACGCGACCTTCGGCTTCGCCTCGATCCTCCTGAAGGCCATCGAGGAGATCAAGCCACAGCACATCGCGGCGGCGTTCGACCTGCCCGGGAAGACCTTCAGACACGAACGCGACGTCACGTACAAGGCGACGCGCAAGCCGATGCCCGACGAGCTGCGCCCGCAGATGGAGCGCTGCAAGGAGCTGCTGGGGAAGTTCGGCGTCCCCATCTACGCGCTGCCGGGATTCGAAGCGGACGACGTGATCGGCGCGCTCGCGAAGCAGGCCGAGGCCGCGGGCCTCGAGTCGATCATCGTGTCGGGCGATCTCGACACGCTCCAGCTCGTCACGCCGCACATCAAGCTCTTCACCACGCGCATGGGCTTCCAGAACACCGTCGTGTACGACGAGGCGCAGATCGCGCAGCGCTACGGGCTGCGGCCCGACCAGATGGTCGACTTCAAGGCGCTCAAGGGCGACACGACGGACAACATCCCCGGCGTGCCCGGCGTCGGAGAGAAGACCGCGGCGAAGCTCATCGCCGAGAACGGATCGCTCGAAGGCGTGTACGCCGATCTGTCGCGCTTCACGCCGAAGCTGCGCGAGGGCCTTGCGGCGCACAAGGATCAGGTCTTCCGAAGCCGCGAGATGTCGACGATCGTCACGGACCTGCCGGTCTCGCTGGACATCCCGGCGACGCGCTTCCGCGACTACGACCGCGCGGGCGTGCTCGAGCTGTTCCGCGATCTCGAGTTCCGCAGCCTCATCCCGCGCCTGCCGCCGGCCGACGGGAACCTCGCGCCGACGAAGGCACCGGCGCCACGGCCCGGTCAGCTCGCGCTCGGTCTCGAGCCCGCGCCCACAGCCGCGCCGGCCGTCGCGACGACCGTCGTGGGGCCGGGCGAGGCAGCGGAGGTGGCGTCCCGCCTCCGCGCGGCGGCTCGCTTCGCGGTGCATGCGGACGCGGACGTCGGCCGGCACCCCCAGCTGGTGGGCCTCGGTCTGGCCGTCGCCGACGACGCGTGGTACGTGCCCACGCCGAACGGGATCCCCGCGCCGATCGCGGCGCTCCTGGCGGACGCCGATGTCGCGAAGGTCGCGCACGACGCCAAGACGGCCCGCCGCGCGCTGCGCCGCGCGGGGGCTGAGCTTCGTGGCGTCACGATGGACACCATGCTCGCGTCCTACCTCGTGAACGCGAGCCGGCGTTACCACAACCTCGAGGACCTCTCCGCCGAACGGCTCAAGCTCGAGGTCCCGGTGCTGCCGGTTCCCGACCGTCGCGATCCGCACCGCATCGCGACGCCCGAGGAGCGGATCGCCCGCGCGGGTGCGGGCGCGATCGCCGCCCTGCGGCTCGGCGTCCAGTTCGACGAGGATCTCGATCGCCTCGCGATGCGGAAGCTCTTCACTGACATCGAGCTTCCGCTCGTCGACGTGCTCGTGGAGATGGAGGAAGCCGGGATCGCCGTCGACCTTCCGTATCTGCAGTCGCTGGGGCAGGAGTTCGCGCGCGAGGTCGCGCGCATCGAGCGCGAGGCGTACGAGGCCGTTGGCCACGAGTTCCCGATCAACTCTCCGAAGCAGCTCGGGTCGCTTCTGTTCGA
>DATEDV010000062.1:0-2397 GCA_035281485.1 Candidatus Limnocylindria bacterium
CAGCGCGATGACCTCGTGGTGACGTCGCGCGGGCAAGCGCTGCCGGCGTTCGCCTCGCGCGGCGAGCATCGCAGCGCCGTCCTCTCGCTGAAGATCGCCGAGGCCGCGTGGCTCGCATCGCGCGTCGGCGAGCAGCCGGTGTTCCTGCTCGACGACGTGCTCTCCGAGCTCGACGCCGGCCGACGCGAGGCTCTCGTCCGCGCCATCCCCGCGGACGCGCAGACGCTCATCACGGCGGCGATCCCCACCGCGCTGCCCGACGTTCTGCGCGAGCGAGCGACACTGGTACCGGTGCGTCGTGGGGAGATCGGTTGAGGCCGCTCGCGCGCGCGATCCAGAGCGCACTGCGGACGCTCGGCCTCGAGGCCGACGTCGCGCGCGCGGACGCGGTCCGCATGTGGCATGCCGCCGCCGCGGAGGTCCTCGGGGCCGATGCCGCCACGACCCGCGCGGTGCGGACCGACGGCGAGACCCTCGTCGTGCTCGTGCCGACGGCGCAATGGGCGGGCGAGATCCGGCTGCGCGAGCGCGAGCTCCTGCGAGCCCTCGCCGACCGCGCGCCGGCGAGTCACATCACGCGGCTCCGCTGCGTTCCCTCGTCGTGACGTCCGTCGTCTGGGAGACTCGCGAGCGATGCCGCAGCTGAGGCTCGTCACGACGGTCGGCACCACGGCCGACGTCCGGGCAAGCCGAGCCGACGTGATGCTCGTCAGCGAGCCCGAGACGGGCGCGACCCTCCGCACGAAGGGCCGGCTCTATCTGCTGTTCGAGGCGTCGCCGCCGGGAGCGGCGGAGAAGGTCGCGCGGGAGGTCGCCGAGCTCACGCGCCAGGAGTACTACTACGACCTCTCGGCGGGCATCGAGGTCTCGCTCCGTCGCGCCCTGCGGCAGGCCAACCGCCGCGCGGCGCAGCGACTACGCGAGCATCGCGGCTCGCTGACCGTGCAGTGCGCGTGCGCCGTCATCGTCAACAACGAGCTGTACACGTCGCGGGTAGGCGGAGCTCAGGTGTTCCTCGTCCGCCGGGCGCGGCTGTTCCTGCCGGGCGACGAGCCGGGCGAGCTCGCCGACTTCGTCCATCGCGGAGGCAAGCGAGAAGCGCCGTCGCTCGGCGCGGACGCGGACGTGCTGCCGAAGGTGTGGCGCCAGTCCATCGAGGCCGGTGACACGGTGATCCTCGCGAGCGCCGCGCTCATCGATGGGCTCGGCGCCGAGGCGCTCAAAGGCGCCGCGGTCACGCTGCATCCCCGCTCGGCCGCCGAGCACATCCACAACCGCGCCGTGGCCGACGGGATCCCCGGCAGCGATGCCGCGATCTTCATCGAGATCACGCAGTCCGCCGGCGCTCCGGTCCGCCTCGCGCCGGAGCCCCCGCCGATCGTGCGTCCCGACGAGGTCGCGGCGGCGGACAGCATCCGCTCGCGGCTCGGCAGCCTCATGGGGATCCCGCGCGCGGTCGCACGGACGCTCCGCGGAGCGACGACGCCGGTGACGTCCGCGGCGACGAAGAGCGTCGCGGTCGGCCTCGAGCTCATGCCGCGACGCGGAGCGGCGCTGCCGCGGCACGCGGACACGGCGCGCTCCCGGTCGCGCCGGCAGCGGCGCGCGATGACCACGCTCGCGCTGCTCCTGCTCGTCGCCGCGGCCGGCGTGGGCGCGCTGGCCTTCCGCGATTACGAGGCGAATCGCGCCGGCCGTGAATACCAGCTCGCGGTCATCAGCGCCGAGGACCTCGTCGCCTCGGCGCATCGACTGGTCGACCGCAGGCCCCCCGATGTCGACGGCGCGCGCGAGCGCCTCACGAGCGCGACCGCGAAGCTCGACGAGGCGAGCGCGGCGCCGATGGCGGAGAAGGAGCGCATCGCCAAGCTCCGGCTCGACATCGCCGCGCTCTCGGACCGGATCAACAACGTCATCCTCGACCTGGCGCAATTCGTCACCGGGCCGAAGCTCGGAGAGGCCGCAGGCAACACGAGCGGGCTGTTCATGACCGACCCCGGCTCGGGTCGGCTCTGGCTCATCTTCGGCGATCCGCTCGAGCGTGCCGCGTTGCTGGAACGCGGGCAGCAGGGCGTCGGCGCGCCGGTGCACCTCGCCTTGCAGGACACGGCGGTGTACACGATCGACGATGCCGGCAAGCTGTGGCGCCGTGAGGGAAACGAAGTGGTCGACGTCACGCCGGCGGACCGCGAGAAATGGAAAGCCCCCACCGCGCTGAAGGTGTTCTTCGACAACCTCTACGTGCTCGACGCCGAGAGCGGACAGCTCTGGAAGCACGAGTCGAACGATGGTGTGCGCTTCGGCGCGGGGCTCGGCTATCTCGCGACGCCGCTCGCGCCGAACACGGCGCGCGCGCTCGCGGTCGACGGAGACGTCTGGATCGTCACGGCAGCCGGC
>DATEDV010000063.1:0-2501 GCA_035281485.1 Candidatus Limnocylindria bacterium
ACCGGGTGGTAGGGAGTGACCTCGATCATTCTTCCGCCCCGCGTGGCGATGCGGCGCAGCGTCGGCGGTGCGGTGCGTTTAACGAAGGCCGTGACCGAACGAGCCGCAACCTCGAGCGTCTCGAGATCGACCGAGAGGACTCTGACGTTGCCGGGGTTGTCCCGCGTGAGGAAGCCATCGTCCATGAGCTCTATTCGTCCCCGGCACAGCGCCGACTCGACGATGTCGCCGAGCGTCGCACTCGCGCCGTTGGCCATCGCGACGCGCAGCCATTTTCGGGCGCACTTACCTGATCCGTTCGGACCGATGATCGCGGTGATGCCCGGCGCGAATTCGAGATGCGTCTGATGCACGAACGACTTGAAGCCAGTCATCGTGAGCGTCTTCAGCACGGCGTTCGGCGCGCCCTGCCCGCCCTCGATGAGCTTCAGCTCGTCGCTCACTGCGACACCTGCGCGAGCAGCTTCGCCGCCGCCGCTTCCTGCGCCTCGCGCTTCGACGCACCCGTGCCGCGCGCGACGTTGCCGCCGGCCTCTACTTCCATCTCAAACCCGCGCTGATGCTCCGGACCGCTGATCTCCAGCATCCGGTACACCGGCAGCGGCAGCTTCTCGCCCTGCGCCCATTCCTGAAGGAGCTGCTTCGCCGACTTCATCGGCGCGTGCTCGATGTCATCGAGCAGGTCGCCCATCGTCGCGAGCACGAGCTCCTTCGCTCGCGCGAACCCTGCCTCGTAGTACACCGCGCCGACGAACGATTCGTACAGGCTCGCCGCGAGGCCCGTACGCGCGCGGCCGCCCGTCTCTTCCTCGCCGCGGCCGAGACGCGCTCGCTCGGGGAGTCCCAGCTCGCGGCCGATCGCCGCGAGCGCGCTCGAGGACACGAGCGTCGCGCGGAGCGACGTGAGCTCGCCCTCGGTCGCGCTGGGGAAGCGGCGGTACAGCTCCTCGCCGATCGCGAGATCGACGACCGCATCGCCCAGGAATTCGAGCCGCTCGAAATCGCGGACACCTTTGCCGACGTGCTCGTGCAGATACGAGCTGTGCGTCAGCGCGGTCGCGAGCAGCTCCGGGTCACGGAATCGATATCCGGCGATGTCCAGGGCAGCCATCTCCTCCGGCATAAACGAAAAGGCAGAGGCGTTATCGCCCCTGCCTCCCCTATTGCCTTCGTGCGTGGTCTGTAGTTGTGTTCCTCTCGCTACGCGACGTGCTCCTCGATGTATTCGGCGGCGTCGCCGACGGTCTTGATCTTCTCGGCTTCCTCGTCGGAGATCTCCATCCCGAACTCTTCCTCGAGGCTCATGATGAGCTCCACGAGGTCGAGTGAGTCGGCGTTCAGATCCTCCACGAAGGACGCTTCAGGCTTGACATCGCCTTCATCGACCCCGAGCTGCTCGACCACGATCTTCTTGAGCCGCTCGTAGGTTTTGCCCTCCGCCAAACCGCCTACCTCCTCCGCGTGTACGCCGCCCGGCCGTTCAGCCGGGCTAGTCCCGCGCAAGTGTCGGTGGGCGGAAAGCGCGCGTCAATCCGGGCCCTGGAGACGACTAAAGGAACAGCCCCTCTCGTGACTCGTTGAAGTGAGCAGATGACCGACGGCTGGCGTGAGCTCTACGACACCGAGTACCCGCGCCTCCTGCGGGCACTGCTGGCCATCGGGGGAGACCCCGATGCCGCCGAAGACGCGGCACAGGAGGCGTTCGTGAAAGCCCATAAGCAGGGCCTCGCCACCCTAGAGCGGCCTGGAGCCTGGCTTCTCGTGGTCGGAACACGCGAGCTGTTGCGGCAGCGCCGCCGCCGACGCGTGGAGGACGAGCGCTGGGCCGAGCGCCCGACCACGGAGACGTCCGCCTTCGATGCCGTCGCCGACCGCGCCGACCTGCTGGCCGCGCTGCGCCAGCTCCCCGAGCGGCAGCGCGCCATCGTCGTGGCCCGCTATTACTACGGCCTCAGCTACGACGAGATCGCCGAACACTTCGACATCAAGAGCGGGACCGTCGGCGCGACGCTGCATCAGGCGATCGAGAAGCTGCGCCAGAGCCAGATCGCTGGGCGACTCGCCCGAGGAGCGATGCGATGACCAACGAACGTGACGACGAGATCCTGGGGCGCGCGTTGTCGCGCGCGATCGAGACGCTGGAACCGCCGGAGACGCCGTACGCGCGCTCGCGCATCGGGCTTCCGCGCGCTCGGCAGGGCACGTCGTTCTGGCGCGTGGCCGCGCTCGCTGCGTCGATCGTGATCGCCGGCGCGCTCGGCTCTCAGCTGCTTCTGGACCGACCCGCCCCCGATGACTCCGTTGGCGTGCAGCCAACGGCGACCGTCGCGCCCGGCGCGACGACCGCGGCCGCGTCGCCTACGCCTCGGGCCACCGAGTCGCCGAGGCCGACGGCCATCGACCACGACCGCATCTTCTTCTCGCGCGTCCATGACGGCCTGCCGCCGGTGAGCGTGCATTCCGACAAGGCGCGCAGCAACGGGTCCGCGGCGGATCGGATC
>DATEDV010000064.1:0-3215 GCA_035281485.1 Candidatus Limnocylindria bacterium
ACCCACAGCCCCTTCCCGGATGGGGTCAGCCGCCGGTAGCTTCGTGAGCCGCGCGGCCTCCTCTATCCAGCGGAGCGGCACATCCGGCGGATCCGTGCCGATCACATCACCGCCGGTGTTGAGCGCCACCGCGACGACGCGCGCGGGTGGATACCCCGGCGGCCTGCGCCACGCCGCGGCGTCCTCGTAGATCTTCACGAGCTCACGGAGATCCCTGACGGGCAGGCCGCTGTCCTCGTAGCCCTTCATGGTCCGCCGCGTCGCGTTGTGACACAGCACCATGAGATCCGGACCGGCACCGTGCAGCAGTCCGAGCGTCGCGCCGGAAAAGCCGGGATGCGTGAGCGCGCCCTGTCCTTCGACGATCACCCAGTCCGCGCGCTCGGCCGCCGCGCAGACCATCTGCTCCGTCGCGCCCGCGATGAAGTCGGCGACGACGGCGTCCACCGAGATGCCCTCGCCGGCGATGGCGATCCCGGTCTGGCCGGTCGCGACGAAGGCGGCCGTCTCCCCCATCCGCTTCAGCGCCGCAACGATCTCGAGCGACGCGGTCATCTTCCCCACCGCGGCGTCCGAACCGACGGTGAGGACCACCGTCGCGCCAGCGCGGGGACTGCGGTGTCCCCCGATGGGCAGCACTTCCGGTGGCTCGCGCAGCTCGCGCACGCTCGCGTTCCCGCGTTTCGCCGCGTCGGCAAGTCGGGGATCGCTCAGCACACGCTCGTGGAGCCCGTTCCAGACATCCATGCCGCGCTCGAGGGCGCGCGACAGGAACGGCCGGTACTGGTCTGGGATCTGACCGCCGGCGGCGGCGGTGCCGATGAGAAGAACGTCGGCCCCGCGCGCGATCGCCTCGTCGACCGTCGCGACCACCGGCACGCCCCGTACCACGCCGACGTGGTCGGCCGCGTCCGTCCCGGCGCGCGTCGAGTCGACGATCGCGACGATCGGATACGTCGCGTAGCGCAGCACGCCGATCGCCGTCTTCGCGGTCGCCCGTGCGAACAGTCCCTCCGCGAGGATCGCGACGCGGGGCACGTCACCGGCACGCGGCGCGTTCTTCACGCGCCGCCGAGGTCCGCGCCGAGCCGTAGGAAACGGCCGTGGCGTTCCGGCGCTGTCTCCCCTGCCGTCAGCGCGACCCCGCCGTTCACGATGACGTGCTCGATCCCCTCTGGATAGCGATGCGGGTCGTCGTACGTCGCGGTGTCGCCGACGCGGGCCGGATCGAACACGACGAGATCCGCCCACGCGCCCACGCGCACTTCGCCGCGGTCGCTGAGCCGGAGGTGCCGGGCGGTGAGCGACGTCATCTTGCGCACCGCGTCCTCGAGCGTGATCACGCGCTCGTCGCGTGCATAGCGCCCGAGCACGCGCGGGAACGTGCCGTACGAGCGCGGGTGCGGCTTACCGAACGACAGCGGCCCGTAGGGCGCGTTCGCGGAGGAATCGCTGCCGATCGCCACGTACGGCTTCGCCATGACGAAGCGCACGTCGTCCTCATTCATCGAGTGGTGCACGATCTGCACGTCGCCGTCGTGCTCGATGAGCGCGTCGCAGGTCCAGTCGAGAGGATCCTTCCCCGCCTCGCGCGCCAGATCCGCGACCGCCCTCCCGTTGTACTCGGGCCGGCGCCGCGCCCGTGCGATGACGATGCGATCCCAGTTGCGTCCGGTCTCGACATATTCGTTGCGGACCCGCTCCCGCACCGCGGGGTCCTTGAGGCGCTCGCACATCGCGAGACGTCCACCTTCGTGCGCCCAGTTGGAGATGGTCACGGCAAGCCCCGTGGACGACGCCGTGTACGGGTACTGGTCGGCCTGGACCTCGAGACCGGCGCCGCGCGCGGCCTCGATCTTCGCGGTGGACTCCTTGACCCGCCCCCAGTTCTTCTGACCCGATGCCTTGTGATGCGACAGCTGCACGCGCACGCGCGAGCGGCGGCCGATCTCGAGATTCTCCTCGACCGCCTCGATGAGGCGTTCGCCCTCGTTGCGGATGTGGCTCGCGTACAGGCCGCCCTTCTGCTGCACGACGGCGCAGAGCGCGGCAAGCTCGTCGGTCGTCCCGTACGCGCTCGGCGGATAGATGAGCCCGGACGCCATCCCGATCGCACCCTCGTCCATGGCCTGCGCCAGCAGCTGCTTCATCGCGTCGAGCTCGTGACGGCTCGGCGTCTGGGCCGCGCCGCCCATGACGCCTTTGCGCAGCGTGCCGTGCCCGACGAAGGAGCAGAGGTTGATCGCGGGCCGAGCGTCGTCGCAGGCCTGCGCGTATTCGGCGAAACTCGACCACGTGCGGCGCGCGTCGAGAACGGCGAGCGCGCTGTCGAGCTCCTCGGCGGCGAGGCCGCTCACCGGCGCGGACGAGCTGCCGCAGTTGCCGCAGACGACAAGCGTCACGCCCATGTGGAGCGCGCTCTCGAAGGCGTCGTTGACGAACGCGATGTTGTCGGAGTGCGAGTGGATGTCGATGAACCCCGGCGCCACGACGCGGTCGCGCGCGTCGATCATCGTGGTCGCGTGCCGTCCCGCGACGTCGCCGACGTCGGTGATGCGTCCGTCGGTGACCGCTACGTCGGCGCGCGTGGGAGGCGCACCGGTCCCGTCGACGACGAGCCCGCCGCGAATGAGCAGATCGGTCACCGGCGGCGCTCGCGGCCGGCGCCGCGTTCGCGCCGCCGAGCGACGACCAGCAGCTTCGGCGAGCTGCCCGACGCGGGTGTCCCGTCGTAATCGCCGTGCAGCGCCTCGAGATCGAACCCGGCGGCGCTGAACATCAGGTCCGCCTCACGCCGGTACATGTAATGGAGCGTCGCGGCGCGCTGCCAGCGCGTCACGCGCCCTTGCTCGTCCAGTTCCTCGAACCACCACCTGAGATCGACCTGGTCGACGTTCGCGCGCGAGCTCGAGAACTTCGTGACCTCTCTGCCGCTCTCGGGATCGTGGCGCGTCCACTCCTCCCGCACGCCGCCGTCCTCTCCGACGATCGTCTCCGGGTTCGGCTGGAAGCAGTCCACCGCGAGCAGGCCGTTCGGCGCCAGATGCTCGCGCACGCGCGCCAGGCACGCCCAGCGATCGTCGGGCGTGAGCATCAGAAAGGTATTCGCCGGGATCGCGATGAGCGCGAAGGCCTCGGAGAAGGAGAACGAGCGCATGTCGCCCTCGACGAGCCGCAGACTCACGCTCTCGCGTCGCGCGTAGCGCTCGGCCCGA
>DATEDV010000065.1:0-3355 GCA_035281485.1 Candidatus Limnocylindria bacterium
CCCAGTCCGGCCCGCAAATGGCTCCGCCGAGGGTGGAAGCGGGTGCCCCGACGACCGACCTTCAGCTGGTGCTTTCGCCGGTCCGGTCCTTCGCCCGCCTGGTCGAGGTCGAGCGACGCATCCAGGCGCTGCCCACCGTCCGGTCTCTGTACGTCCGGGACTTCCGCGGCGGCATAGCGACACTCACAGTGGCGCTGCGTTCTCCTATGACAACGGAAGAGTTCGCCAGCGGGCTGCGCGTGATCGACGAGCCGCAACTGCGACTCGTTTCCGGTACCCGCAACACGCTGGAGTTCCGGATCGAGGGCGAAGCGTCCATCGCCTAGGCGCGGAAGGGGAAGGTGTGAGCACTAGGGCCGGCGCTGACTTCTGGTCGGCGCGCCTCGCCCACCTCGCGGCGCTGGGCCATCTGGACGCCATCGCGATCGTCCTGCTCGGTCAGTCCGGGCTCGCGACGTACGTCGCGCACAACGTATCGCAGACGGCGTGGGATGGCGCCGCGAACGAGGCGCTGCAGCGCGTCGTGACGACGGGGTCGCCCGAGCAGCTGCGGAACGGCGCGGTCCACCTCGCCGATGGACGCGCCGCGGACACGCTGCTCGTCGCGCCGATCGTGTGGCGCGACCGGATCGCCGGTGCGCTGGCGGCGTTCGTCGCCGAGCGCGCGGTGCAGGACGGCGATCTCGCGACGCTCACGCGTCTGGGTCAGCTGGCCGGGCTCGAGCTCGCCGAGGCCAACGCCATGTGGCAGAGCACCAAACAGACGCAGGAGTTCGAGGCGCGCCTTCATCAGGCCGAGGAGGACCGCAAACAGGCGATGGTCCTGTTCGAGCTCTCGCGTCTCGCGACGCTCGGCGCGGACGTGCAGAACGATCTCGAGAGCGCGGCGATGATGCTGTGCGGCACGCTCGGTCACGACGCCGTCGGGATCTGGGCGCACGCGGAGCATCGTCTGCGCCTCCGGGCGTCGACCGGATTCGACAAGACGAAGTCCGACGTCCCGATCGACGAGTCCGACACCGTGCTCGCCACGGTGCTCCGGGAGAAGCGCGCCGCACGCGGATCGTTCGCCGAGCTGAGATCACCGCCGGCGTGGGCGCCGCCGGGATGCGCGAGCTATCTGGTCACGCCGATCGGGGCGCTCGGCGTGCTCGTCGCGGGACGGGCGACGGGCACGTACACCGAGGACGACGCGGACTTCAGCGTCAACGTCGGCGAGTACCTGGTCGGCCTGCTCCAGCGCTCGACGTCCACCGACGTCGTCGATCAGGGCGTGTCCGCGGAGCGCCGCAAGATCGCGCAGGAGCTGCACGACGGCCTCGCGCAGGAGCTCACCGGAGTGGTGCTCGCGCTCGAAGGCTGCCAGCGCGCGCTGGACAAGGATCCCGCGCTCCTCGGGCCGCAGCTCGCGAAGGCCTCGCGCGACGCGCGAGCCACGCTGATGGACGTGCGCCAGTACATGACCGCGCTGCGTCAGAGCGAGACCGGCGGACTCAACCTTCCAGTGACCCTCGGCCGGCTCGTCGACGACCTGCGGCGGCAGACGGGACTGCACGTGGTGATGGAGGAGAGCGGCGACGCGCGCGCGCTCGACGCCATCGTCGAGCGGGCCGTCATCCGCATCGTCGGCGAGGCGCTGCGCAACGTGGCTCAGCACGCCGGCGCGAGCACGGCGAAGGTCGCGCTGCTGTACGGGCAGGACGGCGTCGTCGTGACCGTGGAGGACGACGGCAAGGGCTTCGACGTCGATGAGACGTTCCGCGGCGCCGAGGACCGCGGGCACTTCGGCGTCGTCGGCATGCGCGAGCGCGCCGAGGCCGCAGGCGGGCACATCGTCGTCCGCAGCGAGCCGGGCAGAGGCAGCATCGTGCGCGCGAGCATCCCGTACGCGTCAGACGCGGCCGTGCCCGTGAACTACGGCCGCCGCGCGACCGACCGCCTTCCGGCGGAGGCGCAGGCCGAGGCGCACGAGGCGACGGCCGACCGCGCCGGCTTCTTCTCGAGGCTGTTCGGCCGATGAACGACGCCCGGACCATGAGTGACAAGCGCCGCATCAAGATCCTCATCGTGGATGACCACGCCGTCGTTCGGAGCGGCCTCCGAACGATCCTCGAGACCGAGTCCGACATCGAGGTCGTGGGCGAGGCCGGTGACGGTCATGCGGCGCTCGAGCTTGCGCAGGAGCTGCTGCCGGATGTCGTGCTCATGGACATCAACATGGGCGACTGGGACGGGGTGACCGCGACGCGGCGCGTGCGCAATTACGTGCCCTCGGCGCGGGTGATCGTGCTCACCAACTACGACGAGGACGACCTCGTCTTCTCGTCGATCCGCGCCGGCGCCTCCGGCTATCTGCTCAAAGAGGTCACGGCGACGCAGCTCACGAACTCGATCCGCACCGTCGCCGACGGCTTCTCGCTCATCTACCCGTCGGTCGCGCGACGCGTGCTCGACGAGTTCGGTCAGCTGCGCACGAACGCGCCATCGGAGACCGACGTGTACTCGGACCTCACGCCGCGCGAGCGTGAGGTGCTGCGGCTCATCGCCAGCGGACGCGCGAACAAGGAGATCGGCGCGCAGCTTGGGATCAGCGAGCGCACGGTGAAGACGCACATCTCCAACATCTTCAGCAAGCTCGAGCTCACGGACCGCACCCAAGCGGCGCTCTACGTGCACAACCGCGGGCTGCTCGAGAAAGACCCGTCGCTCTAGAGCTCGCGGGCGCGGCTCGCGCATGCGCTGCGCGTCGCTCCCTCTCCTCGCGGCTGGCTACGCGCGCCCGCTGACCACAGCGCGCGTCCTGGTCGGGCGCGCTGGGCGCAGATGCTCGTCGAGGGAGCGCCGCGCCGCGCAGCGCCCGCGGCGCGTGCGACCTCGCGCGTCGCTAGCGCGTCGTGTCGATCGTGACGCTCGCGGTCGTCGTCTCGCTGAAGACGGTGATCGAGTAGGTGCCGGGAGCGGCGGTCGAGCCGAAGGTGCCGCGGTACATCCCGATCCCATCGGTGCGGACGCTGTACTCGAGGTCGTAGCCCGTGCCGGAGATGACGAGGCGCGCGTCGGTGTTCGGCGCGAACCCACTGAGTGTCCAGCGCACGTTGCCCGCGGCGTCGACCGTCCCGGCGGTGAGAGCGGGTCCGGACGCCAGCGCGCCGCTGAAGCGAGCGATGAAGGCGCGCGGGTCCTCGCCCGTGCGCGTGCGGAAGGCATCCTCGAAGCGCGCGCCGGCCGCGACGTCGCCGAGAAGCACGAGCACTCCATCGCGTCCGATCGCGCTCTCGATCGCGGCCACCGTCTCGGCCGACACGGCGTACAGCGCGGCGCCGAGCCGCGCGTACGCGCGGTGCCAGTCCGCAAG
>DATEDV010000066.1:0-7590 GCA_035281485.1 Candidatus Limnocylindria bacterium
CGTTCACACTGCTCGGCCACCGTCACATGGAGAGGCTCATCGCAGCCCCGTCGGTCCACGCCTTCCTCGACGGGGTGACCGCCGGCGTCGTGGGTCTGATCGCCGCGACCACGACCCAGCTCTTCGGTGCGGGCGTGTCGAGCCTGCCGACGCTCATGATCTTCGCGCTCGCACTGACTGCGACGTATGTCTGGAAGGCGAAGGCGGCGGTCGCCGGGATCGTCGTTGCGGCTGGCCTGCTTGGCCTCGCGCTCCTGCAGTGATCGCCTCGCGAGCGCCCGCAACGTAGATCCGAGCCGCCACGCAGGGCCGGCTCGCAGGTCGGGAAAAGCGCCGGCTACCGGACGGTGATGGTGCCCTTCATCCCGGCCTCGTAATGGCCGGCGATGAAGCAGCCGAATTCGTAAGTTCCGGGCTCGCTCGGGACCACCAGCTTCAGTCGACCACCCCAATCCGCCGATACGCGGTAGCCCTCGCCGACATGCGCCTCGCCGGGATGCGTGTGGTCGGCGAGCGCGGGAACGGCGCGCTTGAGCCAGTCGTCGGTGTATCCCTGGCTTGGGACCGGGGACCGCCCGGCCATGAACTCATGCTCGAGGGAGCCTTTGTTCGTGAACTTCAGCGTCACGGTCTCGCCCGCCTTCAGTGCGACCGTTCGCGGAGAGAAGGTGAACTCGTCCATGACGATCTCGATCATGCGTCCGTCGGCCGGGTTCGTTTTCGGCGCGCTGCACGCGGAGGCCAGGGCGATGATGACGACTGCTATAGCGGTGATGCGCATGCGTCGATGCTCGCCGGGTCTGGGGGACATCGGGAGTGCCGAAGGTCCTCTTCCGCGTGAGGACGTTCGGCACCTGCGGGGTCTAGGCGCTGACGTGCGCCTCAGCCGATTCCGCGTCCGCCTTCGTCTCGTGGATGACCCGGTCGGCGTGCTCCGGCGGCGCGTAGACGGTGAAGAGCTTGAACGGCTCGTCCCCCGTGTTGATCACGTTGTGCTCCGTGCCGGCGGGAACGCAGAGCATGGTGCCTTTCTCGAAGGGCTCCTTCGTGCGATTCACAACCGCGACGGCCCTGCCCTTGACCGCGTAAAGCAGCTGGTCTCCCTGGTGGATCTCCGTGCCGATCTCCTCGCCGGGGAGCAGCGACATGAGCACGACCTGGCTCTTGCTGGCGGTGACCAGGACCTTCCTGAAGAAGCTGTTCTCTTTGGCGGCTCGCTTGACGTCGACGATGCGCGGCTCGAACACGGCAGCACCTCCTGACGATCAGGACGATGACTGAGGACGGCTCCGGCCAACAGGGCCTGACGGCCTATTCGCGGGGATCTCTGGTCACGCCGTGGTCATCCGCGAACGACCGCGACTTGCGCGCGACGAACCGGAACTCCGTGCCGAACTGACTCGACTCGAGGAGATCGTTGCCGGTCGACTCCGCCCAGCGCGCGAAGTCCGCGACCGTGGTCGGGTCGGATGTCACGACCTCGAGGAGATCCCCGGGGCGGGCGTCGATCAATGCCTGCGCGAACTCCAGCAGTGGCCTTGGTCGCGAGAGGCCCCGAAGGTCCAGGTGCTGGGCGAACGTTATGGCCATCTCCGCTTCTCCGTATCTCGGTGTCGACGCTGGATACAAGCTGCCATCGATCGCGGGTGGCGCACAGGGTCGTAAGACCATCCTTGAGGCCGCTTTCGGCGCTGTTTGGGTTTGGCGGGCTGGGGCGGCTGCTCTGGACGCCGCTTAGAACAGCTGGAGCGCCAGGCCAACGCCGACCGCGACGATCGCCGCGACCACGGCGGCGATGATCCCGACACGCCGGAGCTCCGGGAACAGGATCAGTCCGATCACGAACAGTCCAGCCGCGAGCGCCGCGGATACCGTGGCATCTGTGCCGGACGTCAGAAGCAGGAGCGCGACCGCCAGTCCCGTGAACAGCTGCGTCCGCGAGCGTGTGCTCTCTGTCATACGTCCTCCAAGTGCCTTTCCCTCGGTCCGAGATAGATCTGGCGCGGTCGCGCGATCTTCTGCTCGGCGTCGAGCAGGCCCTCTTCCCACTGCGCGAGCCAGCCCGGCATGCGTCCGATCGCGAACAGCACAGGGAACATGTCCACCGGAAAGCCCATCGCTTGGTAGATGAGGCCGGAGTAGAAGTCCACGTTCGGATAGAGCTTGTGGCTGATGAAGTAGTCATCCTCGAGCGCGATCCGTTCGAGCTCGAGGGCGACATCGAGCAACGGGCTGCGTCCGGTGACGGTGAAGACCTGGTCGGCGACCCGCTTGATGAGCCGCGCCCGCGGGTCGTAGTTCTTGTACACGCGGTGGCCGAACCCCATGAGCCGCAGCTCGCCATTCCTCACACGTTCGATGTGTTCCGGCACGCGCTCCACGGAGCCGATCTCCTCGAGCATCCGCAGGACCTGCTCGTTGGCGCCACCGTGCAGGGGACCGTATAGGGCACCGACCCCGGCGGCCACCGCGGAATATGGATCGACACGGGAGCTGCCGACGACGCGGACGGTGCTCGTCGAGCAGTTCTGCTCGTGGTCGGCGTGGAGGATGAAGAGGATCTCAAGGGCGCGTTCCAGCACCGGGTCCGGCTTGTACCGCAGCTCTGTGGTCTTCCACATCATGTTGAGGAAGTTGCCGGTGTACGCGAGATCGTTGTCCGGGTAGGCATAGGGAAGGCCGACCGCGTGTCGATAAGCGAACGCCGCGATCGTCGGCACCTTCGCGATGAGCCGCACGATCTGCTTGTGGCGCGATGTGGCGTCGGTGATGCGCTTCGCCTCGGGGTAGAACGTCGACAGCGCCGCCAACGTACTCATGAGGATGCCCATGGGGTGGGCGTCGTGCCGGAAGCCGTCGATGAACTTCTTGATGTTCTCGTGGATGAACGTGTGATGCGTGATGTCGTCCTGCCACTCGGCGAGCTCCTGGTCGGTCGGGAGCTCACCCTCGAGCAGAAGGTGTGCGACCTCGAGGAAGCCGCAGCTCTCGGCCAGCTCCTCTATCGGGTAGCCGCGATACCGCAGGATCCCCGCGTCACCGTCGATGTAGGTCACTGCGCTCTTGACGGCGGCCGTGGACATGAATCCGGGGTCGTAGGTCAGGAGGCCCGACCCGTCCGAGGCCTTGATCTTGCCGAGATCGGTCGCGCGGATCGCGCCGTTCTCGATGGGTAGGACGTAGGTCTGCCCGGTCCGATCGTCGCGGATCGTGAGCTGATCGGCCCTCCGCGGCCCTGTCGCGATCACGTCGCTCGGGCTCTCGGTCGTTGACACTGCGTTGCTCACCGGACCGGCCGCCGGCCGCGTCTGAGCCACCAGTTCAGGACCAGCTGACCGCCGTCGTCATCGTCCGGTCGCCGCCCGCTGTCGCAGATGATGAATGGCGAGTGGCCGCGTTCGTTGATCGCCTTGATGTCCGGGCAGTCGAGGCAGACGTCCAATGGGACCGTGCCGCCCTTGAGTCGGCAGAACACGCGCCCACCCTCGATGGGCACCTGGCGTGGCTGGCTCATAGCCGTCACTTTCGGATCACGTATGGCGGGATGAGCTTCGCCCCCGCCACCGCGACGCTGCCGGCGGCTACGACCGATGCCGCGATCCAGATGAGTAGCTCGATCACACGTCGCATCCTCGGACCGTCCGCCGCGCACGCGAAGGGCCGAAGGTCACGAGCAACCGGGACGAACCGCCCCTCGAGGCGGCTAGGCGACGGCTATCCTCGCTTCGCGCCGAGGTAGCGCCCGATCGCAAGACCGATACCGATGCCGATGACGGCGGCGACGGCGGCGCTCGGTCCGCCGAACGCGCGACCGCCGGCCGCGACCTCCAGCTTCGGCGTCAGCGCGAGGAGGACGATGCCGCCCTGTCCGACGCTCGCACTGCCGGCGACCACCGTGCCCGCCCCGCTCTGTTCCAGGGAGACGCGGCCGAGGGAGACGATCGTCCCCGCTCCGCCCTGCCTGATCGACGTGTCGCCGGCGGCGAGGATCACGCCGGCGCCACCTCGCGTGATCTTGACGGGGCCGCCGGCGACGATGTCGCGTGCGCCGCCGCGGTCGATCTCGACCTCGTCCTCAGCGAACACGACACCCGCGGCTGCCTGGCTCAGCTCGACCTCCTCGCCCTTGACCACGCCGATGAAGCGCTTCTCGATGACGATCTCGCCTTCGTCTCGTTCGGCGTCTTTCACTTCAAGCTTGGCCTCCGTCGCCGCGTCGTCGTTGCTGCGAATGATCATCGCCGACTCCTTCCCATTGTGCCCGTAGGACTTCATTCGATCTCAGCGCGCCACGCCGATCGCGGGCCAGCGAAGCCACAGCTGTGTGAGGAGCACCGCCAGATTCACCGCGGCCGCGGCGGTCGTGTTGAACACCGGCCACGTCCCGACGAACGTGATCATGCCGGTCAGCGAGACAACCGCCGCGACGACTCCGACGACGCGCCAGGTCTCGGGTCCGGGGATCTCGAACCAGAACGACAGCGCCGTAACGACGAAGCCGAACGCCGCGACGAGCCAGAACGCAGACGCGATCCACGTCGTCGTCGGTGCGTCTAGGTTCGTCAGCAACCATGAGCGCGGAGCGAGCCAGCCGGCCTGATCCGACTCGGCGATGCGGCCTGAAGCGCGCCACAGAAGGGCGCCGATCGCGCCGAGGTGTCCAAGACCGTGGATGAGCAACACACCGAACACGAGTCCGCGCGTGGTCTCAGCGGTGAGCATGACAGTCGGTTCCCCTCCGGTGACCGATCATCGCTCGGGAACGAGATCGCAGCCAGGGCACACCGTCGTCAACATACGGGGCCGAATGGCGTCGGGCTACGCCTCACATGATCGCTACGAGACGATCAGCGCCGTGACCATGCCGAACATCCCGCTCGGTCCCTCGGCATGACTCAGGATGTGGCAGTGGAATGCCCAGACGCCGGGCTCATCCGCGAGAACGATCGCGTCCCACCGCTCGCCCGGCGCCACGTTGATGGTGTCGCACCGGAACGGCTGGGGTAGCGGGTAGCCGTCGCGCGCGAAGACCTCGAACGTCAGACCGTGCAGGTGCGCGGGATGGATCTGCACGCCTTCGTTCATGAATCGGAACCGAATACGCTCTCCGAGCTTCGCGGTGAACGGTGCCGTCGCGGGGAATCCCTTTCCGTTGATGGTGAGACCGCCCAGCTGGTCGTTGAAGATGAAGAGCTCATCCTTGTCGTACGCCGGATCGATGCCCGCGGTCTTGGGCATGACCAGGAGCGGACCGAGCATCCCGCGCCCGACCTGCTCGGTCGCGTTGTGGTGCGAGTGGTACATGTGGCTGCCGTAGGGTCTCGCGACGAAGTCGTAGACGAAGGTCTCGCCCGGCTTTATCACCGGCTGCGTGATGAAGGGAACGCCGTCCATCTTGTTGACGACACGCTGACCGTGCCAGTGCACCCCGGTCGTCTGATCGGTCTTGTTCGTGACCTTCACGCGTACGCGCTCGTCCTCGGTGACGCGAATGATCGGTCCGGGGATCTGGCCGTTGTACGAGAGGGCGTCGACGAATACGCCGGGCGTTGCCTCCCAGCGGATCTTCTCACACGACAGCTCGAACTCCCGCGCACCCTCGACGATGCTCGAGGGAAGCGGCTGCAGACCGACACCCGCCGTCTTCGCCGGGAACGCTTTGACCTGCGACTCGGCATGAGCGTCGTGGCCCATCGTCGCGGCCGGTGCCACGGTGCGCCGGGGGGTGGCGGTGGGCGGGCGAACAGGCGTGGACGTGGCGGCCGCGACGCGTGCCGGCGACGTGCCGCGTCCGGTGTAGCCCATCGCGCCCGCGGTGATCCCACCGAGCGTCGCGAGGCCGACGGCGCCGAGGAGCGTCCGGCGCGCCAGCCTCGCGGTGCGATCCGTGGGCTGAGCGTCGTCGACGTCGGGCAGCTCACGCTCGGACTCTGTCATGCAGCGACCTTACGGAGCGTCGCGCACGCGCTCGACAGCCGACAGGCACGGATTCGTGGGACTTAAGACCCTACTCAGAGCTGGTTCGGATGCAGACCGTTCGCGATGCGCCAGAACTCCGTCTCGTTCAGCCCTTCGGCCGACAGCATGTACGGCACTTCGTCGCGGCCCGAAACGACCCAGTGGCCCCGCTCGACCCACACGAGGATGCGCTGGCTCGTGGGGATCCGATCGTCGGTGACTTGGTAGAGCGAGCTGGCGTCGCCATGGAAGGCTGGGCGGTCCTGTCGTGTTGCGGGCCCCGGCAGCGGTGGGTTCGCCGCTGCGATCGCCAACGTCACGGTCTTCACGCCGTCGGAGCTTCGGTAGGTCGCCGTGAACGCGTTCGCGTTGGCCACGACGCTCGCCGTCCAGGCGTCGGGGATGTCGTTCGCTATCAGGAGCGGCCGCGCGCCGGTGACCGCCGTGCGGATGAGGATCGCCGCGTCGGTCGGCGACGTACGTGCGCTCTGGCTCGACGTGGGTGATGGCGCGACGGCCGGCGCGCCGCAGGTCGAGAGGGTGATGAGCGCGATGACGGTGGCGACACGCACGACCGTCCGAGCTCGGGTCCTGTCTTCCACGGCGAACCTCCACGTATGGTGCACGCCGGCGATCGCGCCGACCGTACTGGTGGATCACCGCCCCCGTCTGTCGGGCGGCCGCCTCGCTCGTCGCACGGGCCATCCCCACCGGCCTCGAGCCCTTTGGCCCATCGCATCGGGCGCACCGGCCGCCGCGATCGCGCGCGATGCAGAGAAGACTCGGATCGTCCGAAGGAGAGCTCTATGAACACGACGACCGACCTGATCAAGGTCGAGCTGCCATTCCCGACCGCCCCGGACCTCACGCTCCAGATCCGCGTCGGACCCTGCCGGCTGCGCTTGACGGCAGGCGACGGCCCAGGGTGGATCAGCGGGACATACTCCGACCCAACGCAGAGCCTGCCCATGGTGGTCCGGACCAATGAGGGCACGGTCACGATCGCCCAGCGCTTCGAGCCGGTGACCCTTGGTGAGCTGCAGATCCCGTCGCTCGACCTGACGGTATCGCGAGAGCGGCCCTTCGCCCTGGACCTTCAGGCGGGAGCTAGCGAGAACGTTCTCGACCTCGGAGGTCTGCCGCTCACCAACCTCGTTATGAAGACGGGGGCGGGCAGGTTCGAGATCGACTTCTCCACACCGAATCCGGCGACGATGACGCTCATGGAGATCGCATCGGGTGCCGGAGCCTTCGCGGGACGGCGGCTGGCGAACGCCAACTTCGGCGAGCTGCGCCTCGGTAGCGGGGCGGCGAGCTGTGCGCTGGACTTCTCCGGCGAGCTGCGCCGCGATGCCCACGCTCGTCTCGACGCAGGATTCGCCGCTCTCGAGCTCAGCGTCCCGAGGTCGACGCCCGCCCGCGTTGCGACGAAGGCCTTCGCCTCGGGGATGAATGCGTTCGGTCTTGTGCGCAAGGGCGGTGCGTACCACACGCCTCCCGCGCTCGAGGGCAAGCATCCGCTCCTCGAGATCGGCGTGAGCATGGCCTTCGGCTCGCTGACGGTGATCGCGACGTAGGCCGCGTCGCGGCATGCCGCGCGGGTCGTTTAGAAGCGCGGCCTCCGCTTGGCCA
>DATEDV010000067.1:0-3631 GCA_035281485.1 Candidatus Limnocylindria bacterium
GCTCGCTGGTCCTGCTCGGCGGAGACCCAGGGATCGGGAAGAGCTCGCTGCTCATGCAGGCGTCGTCATCGCTGTCGCAGCGCGGCAACGTCCTCTATGTGTCGGGCGAGGAGTCCGCCGCGCAGATCAAGCTCCGCGCGCGCCGCTTCGGCATCGACGGCGGGAGCATCTTCGTTCTGAGCGAGACGGATCTCGGCACGGTCATCGAGGCGATCCGTCAGGTCCACCCGATCTTCACCGTCATCGACTCGATCCAGACCATGTCGTCGGACGCGATCGGCTCGGCCGCGGGCGGCGTGTCGCAGCTGCGCGAGTGCACGGCGCGCCTGCTCGAGGTCGCCAAGGGCGACGACGTGCCGATCTTCCTCGTCGGCCACGTCACCAAGGAGGGCGCCGTCGCCGGTCCGCGGGTGCTCGAGCACATCGTCGACGCCGTCCTCTATCTCGAGGGCGAGCGCTTCCACGCGTTCCGCATCCTGCGCGGCACGAAGAACCGCTTCGGATCGACCGACGAGGTCGGCGTCTTCGAGATGGGGGAGTCGGGCCTGCGCGAGGTGACCAATCCGTCGGAGGTCTTCCTCGAGGAGCGGAGCCGCGGCGTCGCCGGCAGCGTCGTCGTGCCGACGGTCGAGGGCACGCGTCCACTCCTCGTCGAGGTGCAAGCGCTCGTGACGCCGACGAGCTTCGGCCTACCGCGACGCACCGTGAACGGCGCGGATCCGCAGCGCGTCGCGCTCCTCCTCGCGGTCCTCGCGAAGCGCGCGGGGTTGGGTCTCGGGACGCACGACGTGTACGTCAATCTCGTCGGTGGGCTGCGCGTGCGCGAGCCGGCCGCCGATCTCGCCGTGGCGGTCGCCCTCGCTTCGGCGCTGCGCGACAAGCCCGCCGACCCGCGCACCGTGTTCGTGGGCGAGCTCGGGCTCGGCGGCGAGCTGCGCCGCGTCCAGCGGGTCGTCGCGCGACTGAAGGAGGCGCAGCGCCTCGGTTTCGAGCGCGCGGTCATTCCGCAGGCGAGCGTCTCGGACCTGAACGGGACCGGCCTCGAGGTCGTCGGCGTGCCGACGCTGCGCGAGGCGCTCCTGCGCTCCGGCATCGCCGATCCCTAGCAAGCGGTCACTAGACTCGTCGGGTGATCCTTCTCGCATTCCGGCGAAACGCCACCGTCGGCGGCCACATCTTCATCGGCCGGACGGAGCGCTCGCCGCAGCCTTATAGAAAGGAGCGGGCACTGTGGCCTTCATCCGTCTCGGAGCAGCACTTCTCGGCTGGTTCTTCGGATTCTTCCTTGGCGCCTCGCTGCTCGAGGTCAGCCGCGTCACGCCGGTCAGCAATCAGGTCCTCGTCGTCTTTCTTCTCGCGACGGCGTGCGCGATCCTCGGTTGGCTCGGCGCACCCTACGTCACGATCCTGCCGGCACGTCTCATCAAGGCTCGCATCCAGGCGGCCTCGGCGGGCGATCTCGTCGGTGCGGCATTCGGAGGTGGCGTCGGGCTGATCCTCGCGCTATTCCTCGCGTTCCCGCTCTCGTTCCTGCCCGACAATGCCGGCCGGTTCGCACCGCTCATCGGAGCCATCGTGTTCGGCGCGATCGGTGCGGCCGCGGGCACGCTCAAGCGAGCGGAGCTCAGCGCGATCGCGCGCGAGATCCGGCACGGCCGGCGCGATCGCGTCGCCGGTAGTGAGCGCGCACTGCTCGACACCTCGGTGATCATCGACGGCCGGATCGCCGATGTCGTCAAGAGCGGTTTCATACGCGGCACGCTGCTCGTCCCGCGTTTCATCCTCGCGGAGCTCCAGTTCTTCGCCGATTCGCCCGACGCCTCCAAGCGCGAGCGCGGACGGCGGGGCCTCGAGATGCTCTCGCGCATGCAGAAGGAGGCGACGGTCCACATCGAGCTGCTCGACGCCGATCCGGTCGCGAACGGTGCGGACGGAAAGCTCGTTGCGCTCGCGCGCCAGCTCGGCGTGCCGATCATGACGAATGACTACGGCCTCAACCGCGTCGCGGAGCTCCAGGGAGTGAGCGTGCTCAACGTGAACGACCTCGCCAAAGCGGTGCGGCCCGTGGTCCTGCCATCGGAGGAGATCACCGTGCGGATCACGCAGGAGGGAAAGGAGCCGGGGCAGGGGCTCGGATATCTCGAGGACGGCACGATGGTCGTCGTCGAGAACGGCGCGCGGCACCTGAACACCGAGCTGACCGTCACGGTGATGCGCGTGTTGCAGACCGTCGGCGGCCGGATGATCTTCGCGCAGCCGAAGGGAGAGACCGTCGAGGCGCGACGCCCAAGGGCAGCCAGCCGCTAGGTGCCCGCGGCTCTCGCCATCCTCGCAGCCGGCGCCGCGACGCGCGCCGGCGTCGACAAGGTGCTCGCCGATCTCGGCGGTCACCCCGTGCTGGTCTGGTCGGTCCAGGCAGGGACGGTCGCGGCGTGCTTTCGCGAGATCCTCGTCGTCGCGCCCCCCGAGCGCGTCGCGGAGGTCGGCGCGGCCCTCCACGCTCGCCCCGGCGTGCGCGTGATACCCGGCGGTGCGACCCGCACAGCGTCTTCGTGGGCCGCGCTCGATGCCGCGCGCGACGCCGACGTGATCGCCGTGCACGACGCCGCACGTCCCTTCGTGCCACCGAGCCTGCTCCAGCGGTGCGTCGAGCTCGCGGAGACGGCCGGCTCCGCCGTCGCCGGTCTCCCGCTCGCCGACACCGTTCGCCGCGCGAATGAGGCGGGGGCGGCGCGAGAGGAGATCGAGCGCGAGGGCCTGTGGGCCGCGCAGACGCCCCAGGCCTTCCGCCGTGAGCTGCTCGAGAAGGCTCGGGCCGCGGCGGGCGAACGGTCATTCAGCGACGACGCCGCGGCGCTCATCGCGGCCGGCATTCCCGTGAAGATGGTCCCGGGCGAGCGGCGCAACCTGAAGATCACGACGTTCGAGGATCTCGCCTATGCCCGCGAGCTCGTCGCGAAGGGCCTCGTCGGCCTCGCGGCGTCGCAGGTCACGCGGTGACGCGCGCCGGCATCGGCTACGATATCCATCGTCTCGCGGCGGATCGCCGCCTCGTTCTCGGCGGTGTCGCGATCGAGCACCCGACGGGGCTCGTTGGTCACTCCGAAGGCGACGTCCTACTGCACGCGCTCATGGACGCGCTTCTCGGCGCAGCGAATCTCGGGGATCTCGGACGGCACTTTCCGAGCGAAGATCCGGCCTATGCCGGCGTCAGCAGTCTTGGGCTGCTGAAACGGGTCGGCGCGCTCGTCCGCGAGGCTGGCTTCGCGGTCTCGTCGCTGGATGCGACCGTCATCGCTCAGGCGCCGCGCCTCGCGCCACACGTCGGCGCGATGCGGGACGCCATCGCGGGCGCTCTCGGCGTCGAGAGCGGACGGGTGAGCGTCAAGGCGACGACGAACGACGGCCTGGGTGTCGTCGGCTCCGCCGAGGCCATCGCCGCTCTCGCGATCGCGCTGCTCGACTGATAAGGAGAGGTAGCCATCACCGTCACCGCCCCACCGGGTGTCCGGCTCTTCAACAGCGCGAGCCGGCAGATCGAGCCGTTCGCGCCTCTGCGCCAGGGCGAGGTGCGCATCTACGACTGTGGGCCGACGGTCTACGACTGGCAGCACATCGGGAATCTGTATCG
>DATEDV010000068.1:0-2931 GCA_035281485.1 Candidatus Limnocylindria bacterium
AGGCGGTCTCGGTGCGCGTTAGCAGGGTTTACGGAAACGTGTCAAAACCTTTCCCCAGGCATGGCCGATCACACGCTTACTGTTCCTATTTCTTCGCGCTAGGAGAGTTAGGAAATATAAGCGTGTGATCAGCGGTCTCTGGGGAAAGGTTTTGACACGTTTCCGTAAACCTGCTAACTACTCATTTTGATGCTCTCCGGAGAGACCGAACAGTACATTTGCGCCGTTTCGCTCGCCTACCGAACGCAAGCGGCGCGAATCGCGACCCTGATCGACTCGACCGAAACGGCCGTGATCCGCCGCGCGGCCGAGATCGGGTACGTGTTCGTGACGCTCGCGGACATCGAGCGCACGCGACGGACGAAGCGCGCGTTAGGACCCCGTCGGAACGTTGCCTTCCCGCAGCACGTGCGCGGACGCGTCGAGGCGCTCGGGTTCGGCACGCTCGCCGACCGGCTAAACGCGATGATCGCGCACGGGCTCGCGGTGCTCGACCCACGTCCGCCGCTCGAACGATACTAGTTGCGCGATCGTGCGCACGTCCGTACGCTTGCGTGAGCCCGAGTGCTAGCCCACTACATACAAGTCGGCTGGCGGCTCGTCCGCATTCCTGCGCTCTCGAAGGCGCCGATTGACGACGACTGGGACGAGCGCGAGTACCAGCCCGAGTCATTCGCGCCCGGCGACAATGTCGGCGTCAAGCTCGGGCCGTCCGGGCTCGTCGACATCGATCTCGATTGCTCCGAGGCGGTCGTGCTCGCGCCCTACTACCTGCCGGCGACCGCGACGTTCGGGCGCCCGAGCAAGCCGCGGTCGCATTGGATCTACACGTGCCGCGGCGCGCGAACGCGACGCCCGACGCGGACGCTCGTCGAATTCCGCGCGAACCCGCGGAACGGCGGCAAGGGAATTCAGACCGTCGTGCCCCCGTCGATCCACGAGAGCGGCGAGCCGATCACGTGGACGCCCGGTTGCCCCGCGCCGCTCGTGATCGACGAGCAGACGCTGCTCGAAGCATTCTCGAAGCTCGCGACTGCGACGGTCATCGCTCGCACGTGGACGCGAGCGCAAGAGCATCGCGGAGCGCATGAGTACGCGCTCGCGCTCGCGGGCGCGTTGTGGCGCGAAGGCTGGAGCGAGGACGACGCGCGCGCCGTGATCCTGCCCGCGGCCGAGATCCACGGCGGACCGGACACCGGCCATCGCGAGGGCGCGATCGCTTCGACGTTCGAGGGCGACACGGATCGAGAGCGCACGGGATGGCCGACGATCGAGCGCATCGTCGACGTCGCTGACGCGAAGGCGCTGCAGAAGGCAGTCGCGCTTGCAGGCAAGCGACCGCGCGCGAAGCTTGCCGATCTCGTCGACTACCCCATGAACGACGACGGCAACGCGCAGCGGCTCGTCGCGATGTTCGCAGGAGAGCTGATCTACGTGCCCGGTCTCGAATGGCTCCGATGGGACGGGCAGCGATGGGCGAAGACCGAAGGCCCGTACCGCGAAGCGATCGAGGCCGCGCGTGCGCTCGCCGAGCAAGGGCGCGCGCAAGGTATCGAGGCGCTGGAGAAATGGGGCCTGCAGTGCGGCAACGCGGCGCGCATCGAGGCAGCGATCCGCGTAGCATCGCACGCGCCGGAGATCAGGCGCGAGCCTTCGCAGCTCGACGCCGATCCGTGGTGCCTCGTCGTCGAGAACGGCGAGCTAGATCTGCGGACGGGCGAGCTGCGGCCGCACCGACGCGAGACGCTCGCGACGAAGCTCGCGCCCGTCGCATGGGACGCGCACGCGACGTGCCCGCGCTTCGATCAGTTCCTTCGCGAGACGCTGCTCGATCAGGAGCTCGTGTTGTACCTGCTGCGATTCCTCGGGTACGCGCTCACGGGCACGATCCGCGACCACGCGCTCGGGCTATGGCACGGGCCGCAGGGCGCGAACGGCAAGAGCACGCTTCTCGGTCTGCTCTCGTCGCTGCTCGGCGACTACGCGCACACGATGGACGCGCGCACGTTGCTCTCGTCGCGCGCGAAGGACAGCGACGCACCGAGCCCGGGTACCGCGGCGCTTCGCGGCGTGCGGCTCGCGGTCGCCGAAGAGGTCGACGAGGGTCGCCGATGGGACGAAGCGCTCGTCAAGCGGCTCACCGGCGGCAACCGCATACGGACGCGCGACCTGTACGCGAAGCAAATCGAATTCGCACCGACGCACAAGCTGATCGTTGCCGTGAACGCGCGCCCGCGCGTGCTCGGGCAGGGCGATGCGTTCTGGCGCCGCGTGCAGGTCGTGCCGTGGGTCGTCTCGTTCAAGGGCCGCGAAGACACCGAGCTCGGCGAGAAGCTCGCGCGCGAACGCAGCGGGATCCTGCGGCTGCTCGTGCTCGGGTGCTTGTCGTGGCAGCGGATCGGGCTCGCGCCCCCGCTCGTCGTGCAGGCGCACGGCGACGAGTACCGCCGGAGCCAGGATGTCGTCGGCGCGTTCGTTCGCGAGGCGCTCGCGCCCGGCAGCGGCGTCTCGCCCGGCGACGTGTATGCCCGGTATCGGTTCTGGTCGTCGTCGCGGGGCGAGCACACGCTGCCCGCGTCCGTGTTCGAGCGGGTGCTCGACGAGCGCGGCATCGACCTCGTACGATTTCGCTTGCTCTGACCCACGGACCACCGTACTGTACGTACGTGGCGAAAGAAACGAGATACTGCGACCTTGCCGTGGGCGACGTCTACATGCACGACGGTCGCGGACCGTTCGCGGTCGATATGACGAGCCCGACGCTGGTCCACCCGGTGACGCGCCTCGGCAAGGGCAAGCCGGTCAAGATCCCCGGGCTCGCGCACGGATACCGGCCGGTCCTTTGGCGCGGCAGGCTCATCGTCGGGTGCCAGCGGATCAACGCGCTCGCGGCCTTCAAGGCGCTCGGCGCCGCGCTCGGATACGAGGTCG
>DATEDV010000069.1:0-3190 GCA_035281485.1 Candidatus Limnocylindria bacterium
CTCCGACCCCCGGCTGCCGTTCGGCGGCGTCAAGCGCAGCGGCTACGGCCGCGAGCTGGCCGCCGCCGGCATCCGCGAGTTCAGCAACGTCCGCACCTTCTGGGTCCAGCCCAGCGACGCCGAACCCCCCGCCGTCCTGACCGGCGGTGAGCGCGGCTCGGGAAAGGGTTGGTATTACCGGCCGACCGTGCTTGCGGACGTCACCGAGGACATGCCGGTATTCAAGGAGGAGACGTTCGGTCCCGTCGCCGCGGTGCTGCGCACGCGCGACGCTGACGATGCGGTCCGTCTGGCCAACGAGTCCGCGTATGGCCTCGGCGCGAACATCTGGACGCGCGACCTCGCCCTGGGCGAGGCGCTCGCGCGGCGGATCGAGTCCGGGTCCGTCTTCGTCAATGGGATGGTCGCCTCCGATCCCCGGCTGCCGTTCGGCGGCGTCAAGCGCAGCGGCTACGGCCGCGAGCTGTCGTCGTACGGGATCAAGGAGTTCGTCAACATCCAGACCATCTGGATCGGCAGCGGGGCGCAGACGACTCCCGCGCCGAAGGCGGAGTGAAGCGCCCATCCCCCGGATGAATGCCGCGCAGCTGCTCGTTCGCTGCCTCGAGAACGAGGGCGTGCGCTACGTGTTCGGCATCCCCGGCGAGGAGACGCTCGACCTGGGGGCTGCCCTGGAGGAGAGCCGAAGCATCCAGTTCGTGCTCACACGCCACGAGCAAGCCGCCGCGTTCATGGCCGATGTGTACGGACGGCTCTCATCGTTCCCCGGCGTGTGCCTCGCAACGCTCGGCCCCGGAGCCACGAACCTGCTCACCGGCGTCGCGGACGCGCAGCTCGACCGCGCGCCGCTGGTCGCCATCACGGGTCAGGCCGGGCTCGAACGCGTGCATCTGGAGTCGCACCAGTACATCGACGTCGTGCAGATGTTCGAGCCGGTCACCAAGTGGAGCACGCGCATCTCGGTCGCCGAATCCGTGCCGGAGGTCGTTCGCAAGGCGTTCCGGTTGGCGCGCCTCGAGAAGCCCGGCGCGACGCACATCGAGCTGCCCGAGGACGTCGCGAAGGAGGACGTGCGTTCGGCACCGTTGGAGGTGCGGCGCACTTCGTATCCGAAGGCGCAACAGGAGGCTCTCGAGCGCGCCGCCCAGATCATCGACGCTGCGAAGACGCCGGTCATCCTGGCGGGCAACGGCGTCACGCGAAGGCATGCCGCGGGGCACCCCAGCGTTGGCGCGCTCCGCCGCTTCATCCAGGCCACACGCATATGGGCGACGCACACCTACATGGCGAAGGGGATCCTCGATCCGCTCGGACAGCATTCGCTGCCGCCCGTCGGGCTGCAACGACCCGGGGCGGATCTCAAGAACATCCCACAGCTGGCGGACGCCGACGTCGTCATCGCCGTCGGCTATGACCTCGTCGAGTGGGCGCCGGTGCTGTGGAATCCCTCGCGCGACAAGACGGTCGTCCACGTGGACAGCACCCCAGCCGAGCTCGACGGTCACTACCAGCCGTCGGTCGAAGTGATCGGCGAGCTCGATGAGTCGCTCGACGGTCTCGGTGCGCTCGTGCGCGCGCGACCGGCCGAAACCCTCTCAACGCGGCGCAGCCCGCCCCTGGACGGGTCGGGCGCCCGCGCCGCGCGGGGTCCCTCGGCCGGTCGCGCGCTTCCGCCCGATGCCGTGATCGCCGATCTCCGTGAGGCACTTGGGCCGGAGGACATCGTTGTCAGCGACGTCGGCGCGCACAAGACGTGGCTCGCGCGACTCTTTCCGACGGAGCGACCGAACACGGTCGTGATCTCGAACGGTCTTGCTTCGATGGGCATCGCGGTGCCGGGCGCGATCGCGGCGAAGCTCGTCCATCCCGAGCGCAGGGTCGTCGCCTTCAGCGGCGACGGCGGTTTCCTGATGAACGTGCAGGAGCTCGAGACCGCGAAGCGGATCGGCGCCGCCATCGTCATCGTGGTGCTCGTCGACGGCCGCCTGGGCGTCATCGAGGCGAATGAGAAGCGGCAGTTCGGCCGCGTCTTCGCGACCGAGTTCGGGAACCCCGACTTCGTGCAGCTCGCGCGAGCTTTCGGCATCGCGGGGTACGACGTCGCCAGCGCGAAGGAGCTGCTGCCGACTCTTCAGCAGGCACTCGATCTCGGCGGCCCCGCGTTGATCTCTGTGCCGTGGGACCATCGTGCGAACGAACGGATCGCGGATGCGATCGCATACGGGCGGCAGCCGGCGCCGCTGCGCTAGCGAGCTCGAAGCGCACTGAACCAAGATCGCCGGGTCAGCGTATAGTCGGAAAACAATCGATTTCCGTGGGGGTGCTTGCTTGGCGGCGCGACGAGTGACGATCACCGATGTTGCACGTGCCGCAAATGTCCACGCTTCGACGGTCTCTCGTGTGCTGAACGGCCGTGCTGAGCTCAGCCTTCTCCCCGAGACACGCGAGCGCGTGATCGCCGCGGCCACCCGGCTCGGCTATCGCCCGTCGGCGCTGGCGCGCGGGCTGCGCCTCCGGCGCACCTTCACGCTCGGGATGCTGGTGCCCGACATCACAAATCCGGTGTTCCCATCGATCATCAAGGGCGTGGAGGGCGCCGCGCACGCGCGCGGCTACCACCTCATCCTTTGCAACACCGACGACTCGTTCGAGCGCGAGGCGAGCTACCTGGGCGTGCTGCGCGAGTGGCGCGTCGACGGGATCCTGATCGCGTCCAGCTCTACGGCCGACTCGACGATCGCCGAGCTACGCCGCGAGAAGTTCCCGTTCGTCCTGGTGAACAGCGCATCGCGGGCGAGCGACGACCTCGCGGTCGTGCCGGACAACCGCTCCGGTGTGTCGGCCGCGATCGACCACCTCATCGAGATCGGGCACCGCCGCATCGGTCTGATCGCGGCGCCGCAGACGACGATGACGGGACAGGAGCGCCTGCTCGCGGCGCGCGCCGCGCTCCGGCGTCACCACCTCTCGCACGAGGACGCCCTCGTCTCGGTCGCCGACTCGTTCGCGGAAGGCTCCGGCTATCGCGCGGCGCGCCGCCTTCTCCTCGACGGCGAACCACCCACGGCGATCTTCGCCGCCAACGATCTCATCGCCCTCGGCGCGATCCGCTTCGCGCGGGAGATCGGCCTGTCCGTGCCACGTGACCTATCGGTGGTCGGCTTCAACGACATCCCCCAGTCCGAGCTCT
>DATEDV010000070.1:0-10273 GCA_035281485.1 Candidatus Limnocylindria bacterium
TCCACCAGAGGAAGCCGAGGCCGTGGCGGCCGACGCGATCGCGGTCGGCGCGAAGATCCTGTGGTTCCAGCCCGGAACTGACAGCGAGGCCGCCGTCCGCATGGCGGTCGACAGCGGCGTCACCGTCGTTACCGATCGCTGCATGGGCAAGGCACATCGAGAGCTCGGACTCGGACCGGGCCCGGATGACGAGGACTGAGGGTCAGCGCCGGCGTCTGACCTGACCGGCGCTCTGGGCTCGCGACTTTCCGGCGCTCTGCGCGCTGCCGGCGCTGTGCGACGTGCCGGCACTCTTGGACCCACCAGCGAAGCCGACCGTGAGTCGCAGCAGTCCGATGTCGATGAGCTCGCCGGCGGCGAGCCGACGCGGCGCGTTCAGACGGATCCCGTCGACCCACGTGCCACCCATGCTTCCGAGATCGCTCAGCCAGTAGCCGCCCTGTCGATACGCGATGCGCGCGTGACGACGCGAGACGGAAAGGTCATCCAACCGGATCGTGTTCTCCTGTCCTCGACCGAGCGTCGCGCTCGTCTTCGCGACGGTGAATGTCACCGGCGGCGTGCCCATCGTCAGCACGAGCGCCTCACCGACACGGCCATCGAGAGGCGGCGCCGTGTCGGCGCTCTCTGAAGCGGTGGCCGCTGTCTCCACTGCGTTCGCGACGTCGGGGACCGCCTCAGCAGGCACCGCGTCCGCGACAGCGGACGGGATCGGCTCCTCAACCGGCGTGGGCGGTGCTGGGGGGATCTCGGGCTCGGGACGCGAGACCGGCTCGGCGACCGCCTCGAGAGCGGCGCGGAGCTCGGCAAGCTCGTCGTCGTCGACTGGTGCGCGGGCGGTCGCCGGGGGGATGAGCTCTTCGGTGGGCATTTCGGTGATCGCGGGTCTGACGGGCGAGGCTTCGGCCTCCGCCGGCGGCGGCCGGTCCGCGGTGGCCTCGCCCGCGGTCTCCGCGGGCGGTCGCGGCCGGGGCGCGAACAGACGCTTGATGCGTTCGAGCAGCTCGTTCACCTCGTCGTCACCTTCTCGCTCGCGCGCGCCAGCACCTCTACGGTGCCGTCGACACCGCGGAAGTGGTCGACGGTCTCGGGCCGCTCGCCGCCGATCTCCGACGAGGCGGTGAGCCGATACATCTCGGCCGCGCCTTGGAAGATGAGCGGCGTGAGCCCGACGTCCTCGAACGTGCGCGCGATCTCCTCCATCTCGGCGATCCACCGATGCGCTTTTCCGGGCATCGCCGGCACGGCATCGCCCATGCGTCGCGACTGGGTGGGCTGGCTCTCCTGGAGCTCGGCGACGAGCGTGTCGTACACGCCGAGCTTGCGCGCCGCCACGAGCAGCTCGGTCGCGATCGCGGTGGTTCCCTTCGTGAGCGCGGCGTAGCACATCTTCACGGCGGAGGCCTCGCCCACAGCGTCCCCGAGCAGCCGTATGTCGAGGCCCGCGTCGCGCAGCGCGCCGAAGCGCTCGCGATCGGGGCCCGACGCGTAGAAACGCGGGCTGGGCGCGTCCCGCGGCGGACCGCCGACGATGCCCGCGTCGACGAAGCCGCTTCCCGTCGGCGCGATGAGGGCGGCTACCTCTCGCGCGGTGCGCGGTGACACGGCGTTGCAGTCGACGTAGACGACCTTCGCGCGCGCCTGGGCCAGCGCCGCGGCGACGTCCCGCGCCACGGACACCGCCTGCGCGGGCGGAACGATCGACAGGACGATCTCCGACTCACGGACCAGCGCGCTGAGGGTGGGCAGATCGACGAACCCCGCGGCGCGCGCGAGCCCGCGCGTGCGCTCGGATCGTCCAGCGACACACGTCACGACCCGCTCGCCTCCACGTGCGAGCAGGGCACCGACGGCCTGGCCCATGTCGCCCGGGCTGATGAGTGCGACGGTCCTCATCTCTTGCATCCTAGGTGAGGGTCGTTCCGCTGCGGAAGACCCGCCTACCGCGCGTCGACGACTCCGATGCGTGGACAGAGCGTGAAAAGCACACACTGCGAGCAGAGCGGCCGCCGCGCGACGCAGACCTCGCGGCCGTGACGGATCAGGTGCATGTGGAGCGCATACATGTCCCCCGGCGGCACGTTCGCCTGCAGCACCTCCTGCGCGGTCACGGCATCGGCTCGGTCGTCGACCAGGCCGAGCCGCCGCGCGACGCGGTGGACATGCGTGTCGACCGGAAAGAACGGACGCCCGAGCGAGAACAGCAGCACGCACGCGGCGGTCTTTGGGCCGACGCCGGTGAGCGAGAGCAGCAGGTCCCACAGCGATCGCGAGCGCATGCCCATGAGCGCGTGGTCGTCAAGCACTATGCCGCGCTCGCGCAGCTCGCGGAGGATCCCCCGGATGCGCACGGCCTTCGTCGGACCGAGTCCGCCGCGGTAGATCGCCCTCGCGAGCGCGGGCAGCGGCGCGCCCGCGACCTCGTCCCAGCTGCGGAACTTCGCGCGCAGATCCGCGTACGCGCGGTCGCGATTCGTGTCGGACGTGTGCTGCGACAGCACGGTGAGGATGAGCTCGTCGAGCGGCGGCAGCCGTCGCGGCGCCGGAGGCGCGCCGTATACGCGTGCGAGCCGCGTGAGGATCGCGCGGAGTCGGCGGCGCATCACAGGAGTATCGAGAAAGATGTAACTCGGCGACGGAGCGAGCGGGCAAGCCACGACAGTCGTCGGGACCAGTGCGGCGTAACCTCATAAGACATTCGCTTTAGCAGCGGATCGCAGATCGTTGCTCAAGGGGGAAAGCGAGATGGCTCGTTCACGTTTCGCGCGGCCGGTCGCCGCGCTCGTCGTCCTGGCGCTCGCGATCGCGGCGTGCGGACCCGGTCCGCGTGCCACACAGGGTGGCATGGGCGGCACGGTGAGCGTGCTCGCCACCTGGGGCGGTGCCGAGCAGGAGTCGTTCCTCGCGATGGTGAAGCCGTTCGAGGACAAGACCGGCGTGAAGGTGCAGTACGAAGGTACGCGCGACCTGAACGCGATCCTCACGACCCGCGTCCAGGGTGGCAATCCGCCCGACGTGGCGGGTCTGCCCGGTCCCGGACAGATGGCGCAGTTCGCCAAGCAGGGCAAGCTGATCGACCTCGGCAACGTGCTCGATATGAACGCGATGCGCGACGAGTATCCGGAGTCGTTCCTGAAGCTCGCGCAGGTCGACGGCAAGCAGGTCGGCATCTTCATCAAGGCCGCCCTGAAGGGTCCGATCTGGTACAACCCCAAGCAGTTCCAGGCGAAGGGCTACGCGGTCCCGAAGACCTGGGACGAGCTTGTCACTCTTTCCAACCGCATCGCCGACTCGGGCACGACGCCGTGGTGCATCGGCTTCGAGTCCGGCGCCGCGTCCGGCTGGCCCGGCACCGACTGGCTCGAGGACATCGTGCTCCGTCAATCGGGACCGGACGTGTACGACCAGTGGTGGCAGGGGACCAAGAAGTGGACCAGCCCCGAGATCAGGAAGGCGTGGGAGACCTTCGGCACGATCGTCGCGAATCCGAAGATGGTCCTCGGTGGTAAGTCCGCGATGCTGGCGACGGCCTTCGGCGACAGCGGCAATCCGATGTTCTCGAACCCGCCGCGCTGTTTCCTTCACCACCAGGCATCGTTCATCACGGATTTCTTCACCAAGGCGAACCCGAGCATCAAAGCCGGTGAGGACTTCGCCTTCTTCATGACGCCGGACATCGACACGAAGTACTCCGGCGCGGTGACGGGCGCGGGGGACCTGTTCGGCATGTTCAAGGACACGCCGCAGTCGCGTGCGCTCATGAACTGGCTCACGACCCCGGAGGCCCAGGCCATCTGGGTGAAGCGTGGCGGCGCGCTCTCGCCGAACAAGAAGGTCACCGAGTATCCGGACAAGATCGCCTCCGATTCGGCCAAGGCGCTCACGGCGGCGAAGACGTTCCGGTTCGACGGGAGCGACCTCATGCCCGAGGCGATGAACGCCGCGTTCTGGAAGGCGATCCTCGACTACACGAACGACCCGACGAAGCTCGATTCGATACTCACGACCCTGGATACGGTGCAAGCCAGCTCGTACAGGTGATCGACCGGGTCCCGCAGGTCGCGGCAGCGCTCATCCTGCCGGTCGCGACGCTGCTCGGCTACATCGTCGTGGCCGAGTGGCTGCTGCAACGGCTGCCGGCGGGAGCGCGGCCGCGCCTGCGGCCCTGGATCTGGATCGGACCCGCGCTGGCCTTCGTCGGCTTCTTCCTCATCGCGCCGGGGCTCCAGACGATCGTCCTCAGCCTCATGAACGCGACGTCGGAGAGCTTCGTCGGCGCCGACAACTACGTGAAGGTCCTCACGGATCCGAACGTCCACATCGCGATCCGCAACAACCTGCTCTGGTGGATCGTGTTCTTCACCAGCTTCGTGCTGATCAACGGCCTCGTCATCGCCGTGCTCGCCGACCGCGTGAGTTACGAGGGCACGGCGAAATCGCTCATCTTCCTGCCGCAGGCGATCTCGTTCGTCGCCGCGGGCACGATCTGGAAGTTCATCTACTCGTACCAGCCGCCGGGGGTCGAGCAGACCGGCACGCTCAACGCGATCGTCGTCGGACTTGGCGGCGAGCCACAGCCCTGGCTGACGCAGATACCGACGAACAACCTCCTGCTCATCCTCGTCGCCGTCTGGGCGTGGTGCGGCTTCGCGACGGTGATCCTCTCCGCGGCGCTCAAGGGCGTGCCGGTAGAGCTCCTCGAGGCGGCCCGGCTCGACGGCGCGAGCGAGATCAACGTGTTCCGGCGCATCGTGTTCCCGCTGCTCCTCCCTACGATCACCGTCGTCGCGACGACGCTGGTGATCTTCGCCCTGAAGGCGTTCGACGTCGTGTACGTCATGACCAACGGCAACTTCGAGACCGAGGTCCTCGCGAACCGCATGTACAAGGAGATGTTCACGGTCCGCGACTATGGCCGCGCGAGCGCGGTCGCGGTGCTCCTGCTCGCCGGGATCGTGCCGGTCCTCATCTTCAACCTGCGCCGCTTCCGCGCTCAGGAGGCGATCCGATGACGCTGGCGCGACGCTTCGGATCGCTGCCGGTGCACGTCACGATCATCACCGTGGTCCTCATATGGACGATCCCGACGATCGCGACGATCGTGAACTCGTTCCGCCCGCCGGCGCTCGTGGGTACGACCGGCTGGTGGACGGCGTTCGTTCCACCGTTCGTGTTCACGTTCGAGAATTACGAGCGCGTGCTCACGACCAACAACATGGCCACCAGCTTCGTCAACAGCCTCACGCTCGCGATCCCCGCGACGTTCATCCCGATCGCCGTCGCCGCGTTCGCCGCCTACGCCTTCGCGTGGATGAGCTTTCCGCTCCGGAACACGCTGTTCCTGCTGCTCGTCGGCCTCATCGTGGTCCCGCTGCAGGTCACGCTCGTCCCGGTCCTTCAGGCGTATCAGAACCTCGGCCTCACCGGCACGTTCGTCGCGGTGTGGCTGGCGCACACCGGCTACGGGCTGCCGTTCGCGATCTACCTGCTCAGGAACTTCTTCGGTGCGCTGCCGAAGGATCTCTTCGAGGCGGCCGCGATCGACGGCGCCGGTATGCTCACGACCTTTTTCCGCCTCGTCCTCCCGCTGTCGGTGCCGGCGCTCGCCTCGCTCACGATCTTCCAGTTCCTCTGGGTCTGGAACGACTTGCTCGTCGCGCTCATCTTCCTCGGCGGCACCGCGGACGTCGCGCCGATGACCGTGACCGTCAGCAATCTCGTGAACTCGCTCGGGCAGGACTGGCAGCGGCTCACGGCCGCGGCGATCATCTCCAGCGCGCTGCCGCTCGTGGTGTTCCTTGCGCTCCAGCGGTACTTCGTGCGCGGCATCCTCGCCGGCTCCGTGAAGGGCTAGCGGCACCAGCTTGCACGACGTCCCGATCACCGCGACGCGGCGGATCGCCGACTACGCGGAGATCATCGGCCCGCAGCGTCACGCGGAATTGCGGGACCTCGCGAAGGCGGCGGCCGGCCGGAGCATGCTCCACGTCAACGCGACCGCATACGGGGGCGGCGTCGCGGAGATCCTTCAGAACCTCGTCCCGTTGCTGCGCGACGCGGGCGTCGACGCGCACTGGGCCGTGCTCGACGCGCCGCCGGCCTACTTCGACATCACCAAGAAGATCCACAACGCCCTCCAGGGCATGGCGCTCGAGCTGTCCGACGCGGAGAAGGATCTCTTCCTCACGGTGGCGCGCGAGAACGCCGCACAGCTCCCGCGCGCCGACGTCTTGCTCGCGCACGACCCGCAGGCCGTGGCCCTGCGACACTTCGCGGCCGACCCGCACCATGCCGGCTGGGCGTGGCGGTGCCACATCGATCTCACCACGGCGCACCAGCCGGTCTGGTCGTTCATCCGTCCGTTCGTGGAGGAGCACGACGCGTCGATCTGGACGATGCCGCAGTTCGTGCGCACGGACCTCGAGAACCGCAATGTGCTCATCCAGGCGCCGACGATCGACCCGCTCTCGCGCAAGAACCGCGAGATGGGGACGGCGGACGCGCACGCCATCGTCCGGCGCTTTCGGGTGGACCCGTCGCGCCCGATCGTCCTCCAGGTGTCCCGGTTCGACCCGTGGAAGGATCCGCTGGGCGTCATCGACGCGTACCGCCTGGTCAAGCGCGAGTTCCCGGACGTGCAGCTCGTGATGATCGGCTCGCTGGCCGACGACGACCCGGAGGGGATCGAGTATCTCGAACGGACGCGCACCCATGCCCGCGGCGATCCCGACGTCTTTCTCCTCACCAACCTCGACGGTGTGAAGGACGACGAGGTCAACGCGTTCCAGCGCGCCTCGACCGTCGTCATCCAGAAGTCGCTGCGCGAGGGCTTCGGCCTCGTCGTCTCCGAAGGACTCTGGAAGGGCATCCCGGTCGTGGGCGGGAAGGTCGGCGGCATCGTGCTGCAGATCGAGGACGGCGTCTCCGGCTACCTCGTCTCGAGCGTCGAGGAGGCGGCGGAGCGCGTGATGGAGCTGCTGCGCGATCCGGCGCTGCGCCGGCGGACCGCCGAGGCCGGACGCGAGCGCGTCCGCGAGAACTTCCTCATCACGAGAGACCTGCGCGACCAGCTCAGGCTCGTGGCATCGCTCGCGCCGAAGCGCTAGCGAACGTCGACGCGGACCCCCAGCGCCGCGACGTCGCGGAGCGCATCGTTCGCCGAGGTCAGCCGGCGGTCCACCCACTCCGCTCCATGCACGATCGCGCCGCTCACGAATCCGAGGATGATGTGCGCCGCGTAGAGCGCGATCGTCGCCGGCTCAGCGACGCCGACCAGGTGCCGCCAGAGTGCGGCCCGGCAGTCCTCGTGGTCGTAGATGCAGAACCACAGGTAGGCGACGTCGTACGCGGGATCGCCGGTCGTCGTGTTCTCCCAGTCGACGACGCCGGTGAGGCGCGGGCCGACCGCGAGCACGTTCGAGGGGTTGAGATCCTTGTGGACCACGCCGTCCGTGACGGGTGAGACGGCCGCGTGCTCCGCGCCCAGACGCTGGAGCTCGGCGAGCAGCGCGGCGGCCTCCGCGGAGTGCGCGCGCATCGCTTCCGGGTGGCAGTACCCGTCGCCGCCTTCGGCGATCGCGCTCGCGATCTCCGCGGGCCAGGCGGCGGGCAGGACCGCGGCACGGTACTGGAGCCGGTTCAGCTGCAGGACGCGGTCCGTCTGCGCGAGCGCGTGCTCGCGGAACTCCGCCGGCTCCCCCGGCAGTCTGGTCATCAGCGCGTACCCACCATCGCCGAGCACATCGACGTGCTCGTACCTCGGGACCGGGTACCCCTTCGCCGCGAGCGCGCGCGTGACGCGCTGCGCGTTCTTCTGCGCCTCGAGGGATGCGGACGACGCGACCCACTTCAGGATCCGCTCGCCTTCCGAGCCCTCGACCAGGAGCGCGCCCGAGTTGACGGCGGCCCGGTACTCGCGTCGGAGAGCGAAGTCGGTGCCGTGGCGCCGGTTGACCTCGCGTAACAGCTCGTCCAGGTCGACCAACGCGAGCTATTCGCTCTCCAGCAGCTTTTTGAGACGGACGAGCTCCGTGTCCTCCTCCTTCTGTGCCTCCGAGGCAATGATCGGCGAGAGGAGGGAGAGCGGGCCGCTGAAACGCAGGTCGGTGGTCTGCGTCAGTCTCGTACCGGTCGGGACCGGTTCCAGCATGTACTCGAAGTCTCCGCGCAGCGGACCGAAACGCAGACGCAGGCCGAAGGCTCGGTCGGTCTCGAAGCGGGTGACGGTCCATCGCGCGCTGACCGTCCGACCCAGAAGTCGGCGCTCCTCGCGCATCTCCGTGCCCGCACTGAGCGGACCCTCCAGGTGGAATTTGCCCATCTGCGGCGCCCACTCGCGCGCGCGCTCGAGATCGGTAAGACGAGCGAAGACCGCGCGCGGTGGTCTGTCGATCACGATCGATGTGGTCCCCAATTCGCCCTCCCTGCGCGCAGCGACGGGCAGACTCTACCGCTGGATCGGCGACAGGGAACGCCTCGGGAATGGCGGGAAGCCGCGGGGGCGTTCGATAGAGTGGGCAGGTGGCCACCGACGAGTTCGAGGGCGAGGCGCTCCGCCACCTGGACGCGCTCTACCGCACCGCGCTGCGTATGACGCGGTCGGAGGCCGATGCGGAGGACCTGGTGCAGGAGACCTACATCCGCGCGTTCCGTTTCCGCGACCAGTTCACGCTCGGCACGAACATGAAGGCCTGGCTGTTCCGCATCCTTACCAATACGTTCATCAACACCTATCGCCGGAAGGCGGCGGCGCCCGAGGTGACGGACCTGGAGGGCGTTGACGAGTTCTCCCTGTACCGGCGCATGGCCGACGACCGTGCCGCCTCTTCCTCGCCCGATCCCGAGGCCGAGCTCCTGAGCAGCGTGGTCGATACCGAAGTGACCGATGCGCTCGAGGCGCTGCCCGAGAAGTTCCGGACGACGGTGCTTCTCGACGTCGAGGGCTTCTCCTATAAGGAGATAGCGGAGATGCTCGGGATCCCGATCGGCACGGTCATGTCGCGGCTGCACCGGGGCCGGAAGTTCCTGCAGAAGCGGCTGTACGACCTGGCTCGCGAGCGCGGCATCGCCGCCGTGCGGACACCGCAGAAGGGGTAGGAGGGCGAATGGACTGCAACGACTGCGTGGAACGGCTCTACGCCTTCCTCGACCTCGAGCTCGATGAGAAGGAGCTCGCCGCGATGCGCGCGCACGTCTCCGGGTGCGACGACTGCGGCGACGAGGTCGGCTTCGAAGCCCGCTTCCTCGACCGTCTTCGCGACTGTTGCACGTCCGACGTCGCTCCGACGGAGCTCCGCGAGCGCGTCATCCAGAAGCTCCGAGGCGCGAGTCCACCTGGTACCTGAGACCGCGCATGTGTTGACATTTGCGACGCGGTTGTGTCTATATAGCGAACAATGCGTGGCCAAGAGGAGGTGATCTACTCAAATGGCAGCGAAGAAGAAGGCAGCGAAGAAGTCCAAGAAGTCGAAGAAGCATTAAGTCTTGAGAGCGACGACTAGTCGTCGCACTTGTTAATTCGCAGCTGGCACCTTTCGCGAACCCACCGATCCGCGTAGGCCTCGCGGATCGGTTTCTTTTTGGGACACATCACCTCTACAGTCGCGTGATCGATCAGCAGCGCAGGATGCCCCGCCTCCGCTGGCGCGCCATCGTCGCCGGCGTCGCGCTCGCCGCCGCGATCTCCCTCGTGAGCGCCGCCGCGCTGCCTCCGATCCCGGCAGCGGTCGCGTCCTTTTTCGGCATCTTCGTTTCGGGAATTTTGGCCGGAATACTGGCATCCGCGGCGCGCCTGTACCACGGCGCGGTCGTGGGCGTCGGCTACGTGCTCTGCGAGGCGGTCGGTCTGGTGCCGGGCGCGATCGTCGGACCGGATGCGCTCTCGGATACGGTCGCGGTCATCGCGACGGATGCGCTGCGGATCGCGCTCGCCGCGCTGGGAGGCTGGTCCGCAGGACTCTGGTCTTCTTTGGGTAGGGGCAGAGGTCGATGATCGGACAGATCGGACACTTGGGAGTCGGTGTGCAGATACGGCGGCCGTGCAGCACGAAGTTCCATGTCGCCTTGACCCAGTCGCGCTTGGGATAGACGGACCGCAGCTCCTCCTCGATGCCGTCGGTGCCCTTCCGGACGAACCGGAGCCGGGTGGCGACGCGCGCGACATGCCGGTCCACGGCGATCGCGGGCACCCCGAAAGCGTTCCCCAGCACGATCGATGCGGTCTTGCGACCGACGCCGCGGAGCCGGACGAGCGAGTCCATGTCGCCCGGGACCT
>DATEDV010000071.1:0-4456 GCA_035281485.1 Candidatus Limnocylindria bacterium
CGACCTCGGCGGTACTCGCGGTCAAAGCTCGTAATGCCGCGGTCGCTTCGTCTCCTTCTTGATGATCTCGGCGACCTGATCGACGGTCTCATCGATCTTGCCGTCCTCATTCACGACGACGTAGTCGTACTCGGGTGCCGCGGCCATCTCGATCTCCGCGTTCCGCAGCCGTACTTCGCGCTGCTCCGGGGTCTCAGTCCCGCGCGACGTGAGGCGCCGCCGGAGCGACTCGACCGAGGGCGGCATGATGAAGACGGTCAGCGCCTCCGGCAGCTGCGACTTGATCTTTCGCATCCCCTGCGCGTCGGGCTTCACGATGACGATCCTGTGGTTCTGCAGGGTCTCCCCCAGGACGTCGCGGCGGACCCCCTTGAACTCGCCGTGCACCATCGACCACTCGAGGAAGTTCCCCTCTTCGATCTCCTCGCGGAACTTCTCCGGCGAATAGAAGTAGTAGTGCTCCCCGTGCGTCTCCGTGGGTCGCGGCTTGCGGCTGGTGGCCGTGACGTACACGACGGCGTCATCCAGCTTCTTCACGAGCCGCTCGATCACCGTGTCCTTTCCTGCCCCTGAGGGCGCCGAGATGATGACGAGCAGGCCCTTGCCGTCGACGCTCACGCGACCTCCGCGAAGAGCGGAGCCCGCGAGACCGGCGCGCCAAGTCGCCCGAGGTGCGCGACGAGATCGGGCGCGAGCGGCGCCGTGAACATGCGCTCTCCTCCGTGCGGAAGGCGCACGGTGAGGCGCCATGCGTGCAGGAACTGGCGCCCGAGGCCGCTTGTGTCACCGCGCCGTCCGTACACCGGGTCGCCAACGATAGGGAAACGCGCGTACGCGAGGTGCACGCGGATCTGATGGGTCCGTCCGGTCACCGGCTCGACATGGAGGAGCGCCGTCCGGTCGCCGCCGCCGGCCCACACCGCGATCCGAGTGAACCGCGTCACCGCGTCGCGCCCGCCGGCGCGCACCACCATGCGGCGGCGGTCCTCCGGATCGCGGAGCAGCGGCGCCTCGACGACCGTCGCGCTCTCGCCCGGGTCACCCCAGACCAGGGCCAGATACTCCTTCGCGAAGCGCTTGGCCTGCAGCTGCCGAGAGAGGGCGAGCTGCGCGACGTCGCTCTTGGCGACGATCATCACGCCGCTGGTGTCCTTGTCGAGGCGATGGACGATCCCCGGCCGGCCGCTCTCGCGACCGGTGGTGGACGCGATACGCCCGAGCATCGCGTTCACCAGCGTCCCCGTCTTGTGCCCATGCGCCGGATGCACCACCAGGCCCGCCGGCTTGTTCACCACGATGACGTCGTCGTCCTCGTACAGCACGTCGATCGCGATGTCCTCCGCGCGCAGCAGCACATCGGGCTCCGCCGCGGGCACGTCGACCACGAGCTCCTGCCCTTCGCGCACCTTGTACGCGGGCTCGACGGGGGCGCCATCCACGCGCACGTGACCGTCGCGTGCCAGACGCTGGATAGCGCTTCGCGAGAGAAGGCTGTGCTCCGCCAGGAACTTGTCGACGCGCTGACCGCCGGCGTGGACGCGCAGCGTGATCTCGCTCAATCTCTGGCCTGCGGCCAGGAGGCACGCTCACGGCTGGCCGACTCGCTCCTCGCGGCAGAGCCGCTCGTCGCTCGGCTTTGTTTCTCGGTCATGCCGCCCGCGCGGGCGTCTTCCGCTCCTCCTGCCAGAGCAAGAGGGTGACGAAGATGATGCCGAGGACGATCGACGAGTCCGCGACGTTGAACGCCCAGAAGCGGAGGCCGTTCGGGATACCGACATCCACGAAGTCGACGACGTAGCCCTGGCGCACGCGATCGAAGAGGTTCCCGAGAGCGCCGCCCAGCTGCATGCCGAGCGTGGCCGTGACCAGCGGCGACGAGTTCGCGAACTGCCGGTAGTAATAGACGATCGCGATGACGGCGATGACCGAGAGGATCGACAGAAGCGTCGTGCGCTCCGGCAGCAGCCCGAAGGCGGCGCCGGTGTTCTGGGTGTGGACGATGCGGACATAGTCGCCGACCACCTGACGCCCCTCGTGCAGCGGGATGTTCTGCTCGACCCACATCTTCGTCACGCGATCGAAAACGAAGACGAAGACGGCGATGCCGGCAACGAGCGCGACGCGACGGGGAGACATGGCGAAATCCTAAGCGCGCCGCTCGTCGTCTAGGTGACCATCCCTCCGTCGACGACGATCACCTGCCCGGTGATGTACGCGGCCTCGTCGGAGACGAGGAAGGCGACGGCACCCGCGACGTCGTCGACGGTACCGAACCTCCCGAGCGGGATCTGCTTGAGGATCGTGTCCTCCATCTGCTTGAGCAGCGCGTTGGTGAGGTCGGTCGGCACGAAGCCGGGCGCGACGGCGTTGCAGGTGATGTTGCGCGTCGCCATCTCGCGCGCGACCGTCTTCGTGAACCCGATGAGACCTGCCTTCGCCGACGCATAGTTCGCCTGTCCGGCGTTCCCCGCGACGCCCGCCACGGACGAGATGTTCACGATGCGGCCGCCGCGCTGCTTCATCATCGGCCGCATCGCGGCCTTCGTGACGAGGAAGGCACCGCGCAGGTTGAGGTCGAGGACGGCGTCCCACTCCTCGGCACTCATACGAATGAGCAGATTGTCTCGCGTGATCCCTGCGTTGTTCACGACGATGTCGAGCCGGCCGCCGCCGAACGCGAGCGCCTCCTTCACGACACGCTCCGCGTCGGCGTCGACGGAGACGTCGCCCTGGATGATCGCGGCGGTCGAACCGGCGTCCTCGACCAGCTTCTTCGCCTCGGCCGCGGCCTCGGCGTTGCCCTTGTAGTTGATCGCGATCCTTGCGCCGTCCTTCGCCAGCCGCACCGCCGTCGCGCGACCGATGCCGCGCGCGCCGCCGGTGACGAGGGCGACCCTGCCCTCAAGAGAGCTCACGAGCCGATGATGCACGGTTTCGGCGCCTTCGCGGGATTAGACTGCCCGCGAACTCGGGCGGGGAGGATCTCACCATGTCACGCCACATGAAGTCCGCACTGGTGCTCGCCATCGCCTTGGTCATCGCGAGCGCTCATTCCGGCGGAGGAGTTGTGTCCGCCGAGACCGGCGCCTATGAGGTCTGGGCGATCGACCAGTCCGGCGCGGCAGGAAAGCTCTACATCTACGACGGCGCCGCGCTGACGGCGAACGCCGCGGCGGCGACGCCGGAGGTGATCGACCTCGCGGCGGCGGTCACGCCGCTCTGCGTCACGCAGACCGGCACGTCGCCGACCCGGGCGCACATGATCCTCTTCAGTCCCACGTACTCGCACGCCATCCTTGCGTACGTCGCCACCGGCCACGTCGTGTTCATCGACGCGGCGACGCGCACCGCGGTCAGCTGCCTCGACGTGGGCGCGCAGGCGCACGCCGCCTTCCCGTCACCGGATGGCACGGCCGTGATCGTGGCGAATCAGAACGGAAAGCTCCTGCAGCGGATCGCCACCGACTACGCGACCGGCACGTTCGTGCTGGACGCGGCGGCCACGCTCGATCTCGCGAACTGCACGACGCCGAGCGGTCTTGCCTGCCAGGATCCCGTGCTCCGTCCCGACAACGCACCGATCTGTCCGATCCTCGACAACAGCGGCCGGCTCGGGTTCGTCACGCTCCGCGGTGGCGGCCTCTTCGTGGTGGACGTCGACGACACGCCGATGCGCATCGTGGCCGAGTACGACAGGACGACGGTCCACCCCAACGGCTGCGGCGGCATCCAGAAAGCCCGAACGATGTACATCAACTCGGGCGGCGGCACCGCGGGCGCGCCGCGCGAAGCGCACGTCTACGCGTTCGACCTCGCCGGCTACCCGAGGAGCGGGTCCAACGCACCGAACGTCCCCGCCCCGGCGACCGTCTTCGCGCATCACGCGGGAGACCATGACTCGCACGGCGCCGCGCGCGTCGGCCGATACACCTGGGTCGCGGACCGCTTCGCCAATACGGTCGAGGTCGTCGATACGGTCACGGACATGCACATCGGCGTCTTCGGCCTGGCCGGCGCCGCGAGCGCGGACCCCGCACCCGACCTTCTCGACGCCGCGCCCGGCGGCGGATATGTGTTCGCGTCGCTGCGCGGCCCCTGCCCGCTGACCGCCAACGCGGCCGGTGTGAACAATGCCCTCGGCGCCACACCCGGCGTGGGCGTCATCGCCGTCGCTTCCGGTGGTATGAGCGGGACGCTCGTCGGCGTCGCGCCGATCCACAACTTCGATCCCACCGGCACAAGCTGCGCCCCGGCGGGCGCACCGGCGTCCAGCGACCGAGCCGACCCACACGGACTGCGCGTGCGACCGAAGTAGGCCGGAGGGCGGGCGCTACCCCTTCGCGAAGATCACCGACGCGTTGTGCCCGCCGAAGCCCATGGAGTTGGAGAGCGCGGTGGTGATGGCCCTAGCCCGGGCGGTGTTGGGCACGTAGTCCAGATCGAGGCCCGGGTCGGG
>DATEDV010000072.1:0-6820 GCA_035281485.1 Candidatus Limnocylindria bacterium
TCCCGGTAGGCGCACCAGCTCCTCCAGCCGGCGCGGCACCTCGCCGTCGAACTCTTCGATCAGCATCTGCATCGTCCCCCGGAGCGACCTCGTCTTCTGGCGGAAGAAGCCGGTCGCGTGGACGTCGCGCTCGAGCTCCTCGACCGGCACCCGGACGTAGTCGGCGGGGCCGCGGTACTTCGCGAACAGCGCGCGCGTGACCTGGTTGATGTGCTCGTCCTGTGCCTGTGCCGCCAGGATCGTGGCGACGAGCAGCTCGAACGGGGTGCTGAACGCGAGCGTCGGTCCCCAGTCGGGATTCGCCTTCGCCAGGCGCCTGAGCACCGCACGCGCCCGCTCGCGCCGGGCCGCCGGAGCCTCTCGTCCCCGCGGCGACGCGCTCCGCGTCGGGCCCTTAGGCGCGCGAGGCACAGCGGCACCAGTCCGGGCGCCAGCCGCCGGGCGCCACACGGCCGACCGGGCCGGAGCGGTCGGGACGGAAGTAGAGCCACTCGTCGCTGTCGTCCACCTGGACGAGGATGAGGCTGCCGTCGGGCGACCACGTGAAGTCGAGAAAGTGCTTCGTCGAGTCGTACAGCTCGCGGCGCTGACCGCCTCCCGGATCGATGACGCTGATCCAATGGTGATGAGGCTGCGCGTTGATGATCGCGTACGCGAGGAGCGGAGCGCTGGGTGACCAGCGCAGCTCGGCGACGTGGTGCACCGCTCCCGTCTTTCCGATCACCCACGGCTTCGGCGGCGCGCCGGGGGCGACCTCCTGCGTGTAGACGAGCTGCACCGCGTCGAGGATCGGACCTCTCTCTATGGCGGCGTAGGCGACGAGCCTGCCGTCCGCCGAGAACACCGGACCGCCGATGAGCCCCATGCCCTTCGGCGCGCTGACCGTGGAGATCCGTGTCAGGTCCGCGAGCGTGACGAGCATCTGCGTCGGGAACTCCGCCGGTCGGCCCGCGGCGAGCACGCTGATGTCGGCAAGCGCGATGGCGCCGGATGCGTGCGCGTAACCGACCCGCGTGCCATCCGGCGTGAATGCCGGATGCGTGCCCGGGCCGACGACCATGTCCGTCCCGGTCGCCACGTCGTAGAGGTGCACGTCGCCCACGGCCCCCGCGAGCGATCCCCCGGACGCCGCGGTGCCGCCGGAGATCACCTCGCCATAGGTGAGGTAACGCCCATCGGGCGACCAGGCGTAACCGTCCAGGAAGGTGTCCGGCTTGCTGAGCCGAAGCGGCGCGGCGCCTGGTCGCACGAGGAAGAGGGAGCTCCCGCCGTCGCCGGGCATGAGACGTTCGGCGGCGATCAGGCTGCCGTCGGGGGACCAGCGGGCGCCGACGTATCCGCCGCCGGCCGCCCCGTCGGTCGTCAGGCTCGTACGGGCGCTGCCGTCCGGAGCCGACATCCAGAGGTCGACGCCACCTTTACTAAAGAGGAGCTTCCCGGCGGGCAGCCCGGCGGGCGCGCGATCCGGCGGCACCGTCGACACCGGCGTGGGCCGCGTCGTCTGCGGCGGTTGCGCGGCGCACGCCGCGGCGATGAACACCGCGGCGGCGACAGCGGTAGCGCGGCGAAGCGGCATGCGCCGAGCGTACCAAGCGCTGGATGCCACCTTCGTTGACGCCCGCCTCGTGCGACCCCAGACTTGCTCGAATCACGCGGCTGTCGGCGCGGGCGGCGATAGCGTGTCGAGCCGACCGATCAGACCGCTAGGGAGGGCACCTATGCAGAGACGCTGGACAGCGGCCGCCGCGGCCATCACCGCTCTCGCGCTGGTCGTTGGCGCGTGTGGCGGTGGCGGTACGGGCGGCACCACCGGTGGTGCGACGACGGCCAAGACGGTCAAGATCATCTCGAGCCTGCCGATGACCGGGGCCTCGCGCACGCAGACCGTCGAGATCGTGAACTCGATCAAGATGGCGATCGAGGAGACCAAGATCCCGAACGTGACCGTGAACTACGAGGCGCTGGACGACGCGACGGCGGCGAAGGGCTCGTGGGACGCGGCGCAGGAGGCCGAGAACGCCCGTAAGGCGATCAACGACAAGAGCGTCGTCGCCTACATCGGGACGTACAACTCCGGCGCGGCGAAGATCTCGATCCCGCTGCTCAACCAGGCGGGCCTCGTCATGGTCTCGCCGGCCAACACCTACCCGGGTCTGACCAAGGGGCCGCAGTTCGGCGCCGAGGCGAACGAGCCGGGCGTGTACTACCCGAGCGGCAAGAAGACCTATGCGCGAGTCGTTCCGGCCGACGACATCCAGGGCGCCGTCGGGGCGGTCTGGGCGAAGGAGCTCGGCGCGAAGAACGTGTACATCGTTCACGACAACGAGCTCTACGGGAAGGGCATCGCCGACGTGTTCCGCACGAAGGCGAAGGAGATCGGTCTGGTCGAGAAGGGCTACGAGGGCGCGGCGAAGGCGGACAACTACCGCGCGCTGGCCAACAAGGTCCTCTCGAGCGGCGCCGACTTCCTCTACTACGGCGGCATCGTCGACAACAACCCGGCTGTCCTTGTGAAGGACCTCAAGGCCGTGGCCCCGAACGTGAAGTTCATGGGCCCGGACGGCATCAACTGCTCGGAGTTCATGAAGCAGGCCGGTCCGGCGGGCGAGGGCGTGTACTCCACGTTCGGTGGCGTACCGGCCGAGAAGTACACCGGCAAGGCGGCCGAGTGGCTCAAGAACTACGACGCCAAGTTCTCGAACAAGAACCCGAACCCCTACGCGATCTATGGGTACGAGGCGGCCAAGGTCGTCCTCGCGGCGATCGCTAAGGCCGGCGACAAGGCCGACGACCGCGCGACGGTCCTGGCCAACGTCATGGGAACCAAGGACTACGACGGCGTTCTCGGCAAGTGGTCGTTCGACGCGAACGGCGACACCACGCTGACGCAGTTCTCGGGCTCGATCGGCAAGGCCGGCGCCTGGACGTTCGCCAAGGAGCTCGCCGTCAAGTAGCGCGGCACGTGCCGTAGTGCAGAATCGGGGCGGGCGGCCGGACGGAATCCGGTTCCCGCCCCGTTTCACGCCTGAGGGAGGGTGGAGATAGACCTCGACCTCTTCTTGGCCGCGGTGATGATCGGGATCACCAACGGCGCGTTCATCGCGCTGATCGCCCTCGGCTACACCCTCGTCTACGGGATCATCGAGCTGATCAACTTCGCGCACGGCGACCTCTTCATGCTCGGCACCTTCGTCTGCCTCACGTCTCTGACGCTCCTCGGGTTCGGCAGCGAGGTCGGGGTGTCCGGGACGCCATGGCTGGCGCTCGTCATCGCGATGCTCGCCGCCATGATCTTCTGCGGAGCGCTGAACACCCTTGCCGAGCGGATCGCCTACCGTCCGCTTCGGCGCGCCCCGCGGCTCGCGCCGCTCATCTCCGCGATCGGGGTGTCGTTCATCTTCGTCAACATCGGCCTGTTCTGGCAGGGACCGACGCCCCGGCGCTTCCCCGATCTGCTCCCGCAGTACGACTTCATCAGCGAGTTCTTCGGCATCACGTCGCTCGTGCGCTTCACGTTCAAGGATCTCTTCGTCCTGTCGCTGGCCATCCCCCTGATGCTCGGCCTCGCCTGGGTCATCCGGAACACGCGTATGGGCAAGGCCATGCGCGCGGTCGCCCAGGACACCGAGATGTCGCTGCAGATGGGCATCGATGTGGACCGCGTCATCGCGTTCACCTTCCTCATCGGCGGGGTGCTCGCCGGGGCGGCCGCGCTCATGTACGGCCTCTACAACAACAACACCGTGTTCACGCTCGGCTTCACCGCGGGTCTCAAGGCCTTCACCGCCGCGGTGCTCGGAGGGATCGGTAACGTGACGGGCGCGGCGCTGGGCGGCTTCGTCCTCGGACTGCTGAGCGCCCTCACCGTCACCTACTTCGGCGGCCAGTGGGAGAACGTCGGCGTCTTCTCCCTCCTCGTGATCATCCTCGTCTTCAAGCCGACGGGTCTGCTTGGGCAGCAGGTCGGAGAGAAGGCATGAAGCGCTCGACACTGGGATGGTGGTACACGGCCACCGGAGCGGCGCGCGAGCGACGCATGGTCGGCACGATCGTCGGGATCGGTCTCGCGCTCCTCTTCCCGCTCATCAACAGCGCGCTCGGACTCGGGTGGGAGGCGAAGGCCGTCCCCATCGCGCTCTTCATCATCTTGGCCCTCGGCCTGAACGTCGTCGTCGGCTTTGCGGGCCTCCTGGACCTCGGCTACGCCGCCTTCTTTGCGATCGGCGCCTACACCATCGCCTTCCTCACGTCCTCCCAGAGCCCGATCCCCTGGGTCGCCGAGGGGAACCAGGTGAACTTCTTCGTCGCGATGCTCATCAGCTCCGCGGTTGCCGCGATCTTTGGCGTGCTGCTCGGGGCACCGACGCTCCGCCTGCGCGGCGACTACCTCGCGATCGTCACGCTCGGTTTCGGCGAGATCGTGCCGCTCGTCATCCGGAACACGCCGGAGGTCACCAAGGGCACGCAGGGCATGAACCCGATCGGCTATCCGGAGATCCCGGGACTCCTGTTCGCCGCGGACCCGATCCCCTGGTACTACCTGATCGTCGCCGTGCTGCTGCTGTCGGTCGTCATGACGTCACGGCTGCGCACGTCGCGCATCGGTCGCGCGTGGGCCGCGATGCGCGAGGACGAGGTGGCCGCCGCCTCGATGGGCGTGAACCTGGTCACGACGAAGCTCTTCGCTTTCGCGCTCGGCGCCAGCTTCTCCGGCTTCGCCGGGTCGATCTGGGCGAGCTACCTGCAGGTCATCGCGCCCGAGCAGTTCGACTTCTCGGTCTCGATCTTCGTGCTCTGCATGATCATCCTCGGCGGCCTCGGCAACATCGGCGGCGTGATCGCCGGCGGACTGCTCCTCGGTGGCGTGGACCGCATCCTCTTCGATTGGATATCAGGGATCGTCCACGGCATCGGCGCAGCCATCAACAACCAGGAGCTTCAGTTCATGGACGTGAGTCGATCTCGGCTGCTGCTCTTCGGCGTGGCGCTGGTGCTGATGATGATCGTGCGGCCAGAGGGCCTCTTCCCGAGCGCACGCGTGCGCGCCGAGCTCCATGCCGCCGAGGAGGGCGAGGGGACCGTCGAGCAGGAGCGCGCCGTTCTGGTGGATGTGGAGAGGTGAGCGGACTGCTCGAGGCGCGTCAGGTCACGAAGCAGTTCGGTGGTCTGGTGGCCGTCAGCGGGGTCGACTTCACGATCCCGCAGGGAATGATCGTGAGCCTGATCGGACCCAACGGCGCGGGAAAGACGACGTTCTTCAACGTCATCGCCGGCCTGTACCGGCCGACAAGCGGCACCGTGACATTCGATGGCAAGGTGATCTCGGGCGAGCCACCCCACCACATAACCCGGCTTGGGATCGCCCGTACCTTCCAGAACATCCGTCTCTTCCAGAACATGAGCGCGATCGAGAACGTGATGGTCGGCCATCACTCCCGCATGAAGGCGACGCCGTTCGAGGCGATCCTGCGCCTCCCGCGCGAGCGCCGTGAGGAGCGCGACACGCGCGAGCTCTGCCGCGACCTGCTGAAGTACGTCGGCCTCGAGGGGCGCGACGACGTGACCGCGAAGAATCTCCCCTACGGCGATCAGCGGCGTCTGGAGATGGCGCGCGCCCTCGCGACCGTGCCGAAGCTCCTGCTGCTCGACGAGCCCACCGCGGGCATGGACCCGAACGAGACCGCCAGGATGACCGCCTTCATCCGCCGGCTGCGCGACGAGCGGAAGATCACGATCCTCCTCATCGAGCACGACATGAAGGTCGTCATGGGCATCTCGGAGCGCGTGACCGTCCTCGACCATGGCGTGAAGATCGCGGAGGGCGCGCCGGAGGCCGTCCAGCGCGATCCGCGCGTCATCGAGGCCTACCTGGGCAAGGCGAAGGTCGCGTAGTGGACGGGCCGGCCTGATGGCACTGCTCGACGTCGACAAGGTCCACACCTACTACGGGAACATCCAGGCGCTGAAGGGCATCTCACTCACCGTCAGCGAGGGCGAGATCGTCACGCTCATCGGCAGCAACGGTGCCGGAAAGACCACGACGCTGCGGACGATCGCCGGTGTACTACGGCCCCGCAAGGGCACGGTGCGCATGGGCGAGCGTGACCTCACCAAGGTCCCCGCGAATGAGATCGTGCGCCTGGGTCTGGCGCATGCTCCCGAGGGCCGGAGGATCTTCTCGCGGATGTCCGTGCGGGAGAACCTCGAGATGGGGGCCTACGCGCGGAATGCTCCGGCGAACGAGCTCGCGAAGGACTTCGACCGCGTGTACGAGCTGTTCCCGCGCCTGAAGGAGCGGCTCGGCCAGCGGGCTGGGACGCTGTCCGGCGGCGAGCAGCAGATGCTCGCGATCGGTCGCGCGCTGATGGCGCGCCCGAAGATGCTGCTGCTCGACGAGCCTTCGATGGGCCTCGCCCCGGTACTGGTCGAGCTCGTCTTCAAGACGATCCAGGACATCAACGCGCAGGGCATGACCGTGCTGCTCGTCGAACAGAACGCGCACATGGCCCTGTCGATCGCGCACCGCGGCTACGTGCTGCAGACCGGGCGCATCGTGCTCTCGGACAGCGCGAAGAACCTCGCCGCGAACGAGATGGTGCGCAAGGCCTACCTGGGCGAGGAGTAGCTCGCCGGACGCGGTGGCCCGATACTCGGACTTCCGCGAGACTCAGCCCGTGACCATCACCCAGCTGCGCGTCCCCAAAGACGTCGAGCGCGTCGTGGAGCGGCTCAGCGGAGCCGGCCACGATGCGTACGTCGTGGGCGGTTGCGTGCGAGACGCGATCCGCGGCGTCGACCCGAAGGACTGGGACGTCGCGAC
>DATEDV010000073.1:0-10974 GCA_035281485.1 Candidatus Limnocylindria bacterium
GCCGGCGGGACTGACCTTCTGGTGGACATCAACTTCGGCCGCAAGCGCCCCACCGACGTCGTCGCGATCGATCGGCTCGAGGACCTCAGCTACCTCGAACGTAACGGCCGGGTCCGGATGGGTGCCGCCGTCACGTATACACGCATGCTCCGAGAGGAGATCGGTTCCGCGGCACTGCGCGAGGCGGCGCGGACCGTGGGGTCGCCGCAGATACGCAACGCGGGCACGCTCGGCGGCAACATCGCGACGAGCTCACCGGCCGGCGACACGCTTCCGGTGCTCGCCGCGCTCGACGCGACGGTCGTGTTGCGGTCAAAGAAGGGCGAGCGTCGCGTGAAGTTCGCGGAGTTCATGACCGGGCCGAAGAAGAACGTCCGGCGGCCCGACGAGATCGTCATGGGCGCGGAGTGGGACGACGCGGGACCGGCGCAGACGTTCATGAAGGTCGGGACGCGCAACGCGATGGTCATCGCCGTCGCGGGGCTCGCGCTCGTCGTCGATCGCGCGCGCAAGCGCGTCGGTGTCGGGCTGGGATCGTGCGGTCCCACGATCCTGCGCGCGCCGCGAGCCGAGTCGTTCGCGGCGGCTCTCTTCGAGGTGAACGGCTGGGAGCGCGAAGTCGATGCGACCGAGGCCGAGCGCCGCGAGTTCGGTGAGCTGGTCGCGGAGGCCGCGCGACCGATCGACGACGTGCGCGGGACCGCCGCGTATCGCCGTCATGTGCTCGCCGTGATGGGCGCCCGAGCACTGGCGCGCGTCGGAGCGATCGTCGCGTGAGGGTGCGACTCACCGTCAATGGTGGCGACCGGGAGGCGGAAGTGCGCGAGCACGAGAGCCTGCTCACGGTGCTGCGCGAGCGGCTCGGCCTGTGGGGAAGCAAGAACGCCTGCGAGCAGGGCGAGTGCGGCTCGTGCTCGATCCTCATGGACGGTCAGCTCGTGTGCGCATGCCTGGTCCTCGCGGGGGTGGCCGAGGGACGCGATGTGCGTACCGTGGAGGACCTCGCGGACGGCGAGCACATGCATCCCGTGCAGCGCGCGTTCGTCGACGCCGGCGCGGTGCAGTGCGGCTTCTGCACGCCCGGCTTCATCGTGGCGACCGCCGCGCTTCTTCGCGACAATCCGGAGCCGTCCGACGCTGAGATCCGCGAGGCGCTCTCTGGGAACATCTGTCGCTGCACCGGCTACGGCAAGATCCTCGAGGCGGTCCACCGCTCCGCCGAGCAGCGGTTCTCGTCGTGACGATCGCTCCGCCCCGCCCGCGTCTGCGCGGGGTCGTCGGCGAGTCCGCGCCGCGCGTCGACGCGCCGCCGAAGGTGAAGGGCGAGTTCCTGTACGGCAGCGATCTCTCACGCGAGGGCATGCTGTACGGCGCGACGCTGCGCAGCCCGCACGCCCACGCGCGGATCTTGCGCGTCGACGTCAGCGCGGCGCGCGCGATGCCCGGTGTGCGCGCGGTCATCACCTCGGACGATCTCCCCACGCGGGAGAAGTTCGGCCTCATGCGCGCCGACCAGCCGGTCCTCGCGACGCGCGTCGTCCGGTACGTCGGCGAGCCGGTCGCTCTCGTCGCGGCGGACGATCAGGAGCAGGCACGGCTTGCGACCAAGGCGATCCGCGTCGAGTACGAGCCGCTGCCTGCGGTCACGGACGCGGTCGCCGCGCTGCAGCCCGACGCGCCGAAGCTGCACGACCCGAAGGACGGCAACGTGATCGAGGATGTCCGCGTCGTGCACGGCGACCCGCACGCGACCGCGGACGTGATCGTCGAGGGTGAGTACGAGGTGGCGATGCAGGACCAGGCCGCGCTCGGACCCGAGGCGGGTCTGGCGATCCCGGGCCATGACGGCGGCGTGACCCTGCACATCGCGACGCAATGGCTACACGAAGACCTACGCCAGATCGCGCCGTGCCTCGGGCTGCCTGAGGAGAAAGTGCGCCTCGTGCTCGCGGGCGTGGGCGGCGCGTTCGGCGCGCGCGAGGACGTCACTCTTCAGATCCACGTGTGCCTCCTCGCGCTCGCGACGAAGCGTGCGGTTCGCATGACGTACGGACGTGAGGAGTCGTTCTACGGACACGTGCATCGGCATCCGGCACGGATGTGGTACGCCCACGGCGCGGACCGCGACGGAAAGCTGGTCTTCGTGAGGGCGACGATCGTGCTCGACGGCGGCGCGTACGCGTCATCGACGTTCGCCGTCGTCGCGAACGCCGCGTGCTTCGGCGCGGGGCCGTACCGCGTCCCCAATGCGCTCATCCACGCTGTCGGCGCGTACACGAACAACCCACCGACCGGTGCGATGCGCGGCTTCGGCGCGGTGCAGTCGTGCTTCGGCTACGAGGCGCAGATGGACAAGCTCGCCGACGCGCTCGGGATCTCACCCGTCGAGCTTCGCGCGCGCAACGCGCTCGCCAACGGCGATCGCATCATCACCGATCAGCCGGTGGAAGGCTCGGCACCCGTGGCGGAGATCATCGACCGCTGCGCCGCGCTGCCGATGCCGCCGGAGCGCGCCTCCGACGATCCGCTCGAGCTTCCTGGCGGGACGGGGAACCTCACGCGGGGCGAGGGTGTCCGGCGCGGTGTGGGCTTCGCGGTCGGAGTGAAGAACGTCTGTTACTCGCACGCCTTCGACGACTTCTCGACCGCACGCGTGCGCGTCGAGCGCGACGCGCAGGGCGTCGTGGCGCGCGTGCATACCGCGGCGTCCGAGGTGGGGCAGGGGATCGTGCTCGTGTGCGAGCAGATCGCCCGCACCGAGCTCGCTGTCCAGCGCGTGATCGTCGAGACGCCGGACACCACCATCGGCTCCGCGGGGTCGTCCTCGGCCTCGCGCCAGACGTGGATGACCGGTGGTGCCGTCCTCGCCGCCTGCCGGGAGGTCAAGGTCGAGCTCGCGCGCCGTGCCCGCGCGCGTGGCCGCGCGCTCGACGACGTCGATCTCGCGGACCTCGTGGACGCGCCCGTCGAGCGTGTGGTCACGCACCGCCATCGGCCGACGGAGGAGCGGAACGACATGACCCAGAACGACGGCCACGTCGCGTTCCTCTTCGCCGCGCACCGTGCCGTGGTGGACGTCGATGTCGAGACCGGTCTGGTGAAAGTCGTCCAGATCGCGACCGCGCAGGACGTGGGGAAGGCGATCAATCCGCTCGCGGTCATCGGCCAGCTCGAGGGCGGGATCGCGCAGGGGCTCGGGCTCGCCGTGATGGAGGAGGTCCAGCTGAAGGACGGCGCGGTGCGCAACGCGTCGTTCACCGACTACCTCCTGCCGACGATGCTGGACATGCCGCCGGTGGTGTGCGACCTCATCGAGTTCCCACATCCCGATGCGCCGTACGGGGCGAAGGGCGTCGGGGAGCCGCCGACGATCTCGAGCACTCCCGCGATCGTCGCCGCCATCCGCGCGGCGACCGGACGCGCCCTCGAACGCGTGCCGGTGCGACCCGACGACATCGTCTTTGGGATCCCGAACCGGAGTGGGTGGCGCGTAGCGCCCGGCGACGACCCGCGGAGAGCGATGCGCGCTTAGGAGCGACGGCGGCCGAGACAGCGCGCGCATCGCGAACGAGAGTTGAGACCGCGGTAGCACGCATTCCAAACAGAAGTCCGGCGGAGCGGGCCCGTTTCGAGAGAGCGATGCGCCCGCTGGCTCGCAGCGACGGGGATTGCATCGGCGCGCATCATTCACGGCGATGCTGTCGCTCGAGACGCTACGCGCCGCCCCCAAGGTCTTGCTCCATGACCATCTCGACGGCGGCCTTCGTCCGGCCACGATCGTCGAGCTCGCGCGCGACCAGCGCTACGACGGACTGCCGACGAGCGATCCCGGCGAGCTCGCGCGCTGGTTCCACGCCAGCGCCGCGAGCGGTTCGCTTCCGCTCTATCTCCGTGGGTTCGCCCACACCATCGCCGTGATGCAGACGCCCGAGGCCGTCGAGCGCGTCGCGTACGAGTGCGGCGAGGATCTCGCACGCGACGGGATCGTGTACGCGGAGATCCGGTACGCCCCCGTGTTCAGCATGCAGCGCGGGATGAACCTGGAGCAGGTCGTCGACGCGGTGGTGCGCGGCTTCGAGCGCGCCCAGGAGCGCTACCCGATCACGCTGCGCCAGATCATCTGCGCGATGCGCGACCGCACCGACTCGCTCGAGATGGCCGAGCTCGCCGTCGCCTACCGCGAGCGGGGCGTCGTCGGCTTCGACATCGCCGGCGAGGAGGCGGGTCATCCGCCGAAGGCGCACCTCGATGCGTTCCACCTCTGCCGGCGCGAGAACTTCTCGATCACGATCCACGCCGGCGAGGCGTTCGGCCCGCCGTCGATCTGGCAGGCGCTCCAGTACTGCGGCGCGCACCGCATCGGGCACGGCGTGCGTCTGATCGAGGACATGGCGATCGTCGATCAGACCGTCGTGAAGCTCGGCCCGCTCGCGGCGTACATCCGCGACAAGCGGATCCCGCTCGAGCTCTGCCCGTCGAGCAACGTCGACACCGGAGCGGTGCCATCGCTCGAAGAGCATCCGATCCGGCACTTCATGGACCAGCGATTCCGGGTGACGGTGAATACGGACAATCGCCTGATGTCGGACGTCACGCTCTCCGAGGAGCTGCGCCGGCTGTCGCAGACGTTCGCCCTCACGCTCGATGACGTGGAGAAGCTCACGCTCAACGCGATGAAGAGCGCGTTCGTCGGGTACGACGACCGTCTCGCGGTGATCTACGGAAGCATCAAGCCGGGGTTCGCGAAGCTGCGTGGCGAGCCGGCGCTCGCGGGATACCGGCTGCCGCCAAGCGCGTGACCGCATCGCGATCATTCCCAATAACTATTGGACTCGCCGCGGTGATAGCCGAGTAGGATCGCCGCGTGATCCGGCCATCCGCCGTGGACCACGCGCGACTCCATCGGCGCCAGTTGCTGCGCATCGGGTTCGGCGCCGCGGTGGCGCTCGGTATCGCGGAGCTCGCCGCCGCGATCGCTCCCTATCTCCGCGTGACCCGCGTCATCGGCCTTGGGGCGCCGGTCGCGGTCGGCACCGCGAAGGACATCCTCGCCGAATTCGCGAGGACCGATGACCGTCCCATCCTGTTCCGCGAGGGCCGCTTCTTCCTGCTGCACGCGCCGGGCGGGATCATCGCCGCGTACCGCAAGTGCACGCACCTCGGCTGCACGGTGCCCTTCTCGTACGCACGCGATCTCTTCGAGTGCCCCTGCCACGGCTCGCGCTACGACAAGCGCACCGCGGTGGTCCTGAAGGCACCGGCGCCCAAGCCGCTGCAGCTGTTCCACATCACCGAGTCGCCGACCGGGGTCCTGATCGTCGACACCAACCCGCTGAACGTCATCGATCGCGGACAGGAATGGGACGACCGCTACCTCGAGATACGGGAGTAGGGGAGCCGCTCAGCGCGCCCACGTAGACGCCGACAGCGACGAGGGCGGCACCCAGAAGGAAGATCCCGGTGATCGACTCGGCGCGCAGCGCCGCTCCGAGCGCGATCGCGATGAGTGGCATCACGACGATGGAGTAGGACGAGGCGGAAGCCGTCCAGCGTCGGAGCATCGCGAGGAACAGGGCGAAGAGCCCGATCGAGCCGACCAGGCTGAGGTACACGAGAGCCGCCCACGTCTCGGGCGCGCGCGGCAGCACCTGCCGCTCGCCGGCGATGAACGACAGCAGCAGGAGCAGCCCGCCGCCGACGAGCATCCCCACGGCGTTGGTGGCGATGGGGTGCATCCGCGGCAGGCCCTTCGCCATGACGCCCGACTCCGCCGCGACGGCCGCGCTCGCGAGGATCGCCAACAGTGCCGGCAGAGGCACGTCGGTCGATAGCTGCTCGCGGAACACCACCCCGATGCCGGACAGAGCGATGAGCGCACCGACGAGCCCGCGTCCGCGAAAGCGCTCCTGGCCGTGGAGCGCCACCAGCGCGAGCGTGAACAGCGGGACGGTGGCGAAGATGACCGCGGCGGTCCCGGCCGGCGCGTCGATCAGGCCGTAGTACGCCAGCGCGTAGCTCGCGGCGAAGTTGAGCACACCGTAGACAGCGGCGCCGCGGAGCGCCGCACCGCGCGGGATCGGGATCCGCCACGCGACCATCGCGGCAAAGAACAGGATGCCCGCCGGAAGGAAGCGCAGCGCCGCGCCCCAGTACGGCGGCAGCTCCGCGTTGCTGTAGCGGACCGCGACGAAGTTGCTCCCGCCGATGAGCACCACGGCGAGGAAGAGGCCGAGCGTGAGGCGGTCGGGCGCTATTTGAGCCAGAGGAGGTCGCCGAAGAAGAAGTCCGATCCCTGCGCGACGGTGCGCGCGACGCCTGTCTTCAGGTCGAGCACGAAGAAGCCGCCCTGTCCGACGTACGCGATCTTCGTACCGTCGGGTGACCACGCCGGCACGACGTCGTCGCCGGTCTGGCCGATCGACTTCACGCTGGTCCCGTCGCACGGCGCGAGAAACAGGTCGGACGGCACGCCCAGATGCGCGAGCTTCCCGCCGCCGCGCCGAGTGGCGGTGTGACCCGCGGCTGAGAACACGACGTCGCACGAGGTCGGGGAAAAGCGCGGTGCCTGCAGGTACCAGAACGTATCGGTCGTGCGGAAGAACGGCCGGGCGTTCGAGCCATCGATGTCGGCGCGCCAGAGTCCGTCGACCTGGCCTTGTTTCAGGTGCACGTAGACCACCGTCTTCCCGTCGGGGCTGACGGTCGGATCCGCACCGTCGGTCACGACGCGCTTCCGTTCGCCGCTCCGCAGGTCCAACCGCTCGAGCGCGTCGTCGTTTCCGACGTACGAGCCGTTCTGGATGATCGCAGCGCGCCGGTGGAAATACAGGAAGTCGCCCGACGCGTCGAACCGCGGACTCGCGTAGAAGACGTTGTCGGACTCGTGGAGGATCAGCGAGCGGAGCCCGCTCCCGTCCAGGTTGACGACGTAGAGGTCCGACCCGAAGCCGCGCTTGGGATCCGGCTGCGCGGTGAGCGCGAACACGATCGACTTGCCGTTCGGGTGGAGCGCCGGCGTCGATGGCGCGCTCTGCGCCGGCAGCTCGACCAGCCGCCCGAGCGTGCGCGCCGTGCTGTCGAGCGCCAGCAGACCGCCCGGGTTCGCCAGCACGAACGACGCCTCCGCTCCCACTCCCGGAGCGAGCGAAGGGCTCGCGGCGGGCGCGGCGGCTTGGCAGGCGGCGAGGACAGCGACGAGGAGCGTTGCGACGAGTCGCCACCGAAACCCTCTCAACGCGCGGAACCCCGTCCCTGCGGGACGGGGACCCCCCGCGCGCGGGGGCCCTCGGTGGCGACTCGTCGCGTCTGATGTCGACGCTGTCCGCGCGTTCGCGTCATCATGCGATGACTTCCCCGGACCGCACCGCTCGCTGGTGTGCGTGGCTCTTGATGCGAGCGGCCGCCCGGGCGTAGCGCTGCACGGCGCTCACGAACGCGGCGTGCGACCAGGTCAGCGGCGAGACGGACAGCGGCTCGCCGGTGTACGGGTGCACCTGCTCGGCGAGCACGCCCGACGGCAGCGCCTTGCTCGCGCACCAGCGCAGGAGCGCGAGCGGACGCTCGAGATCGTCGAGCGTCGCGGCGGTCGCGATGTACCACTCGGTGAGCCACAGCGTGCTGACGAACCACGGGTTTCCCGGCACGTTGGCGACGTCCTGCGAGATCTGGAAATACGCGTCGTTCTCGTAGCGCGCGACGCCGCCGACCGGGGTGCGCACCGTGAGCCGCTGCTCGATCGCCTTCATCGTCGCGACCACGCGCGGATCGCCCGCCGGGAGCATGCCGAAGAGGAAGATGCCCGCAAGCGATATGTCGATCGTCGCGTCCTTGACGATCATGCCGTCCGGGAGCACCGCGACGGTCCGCACGAAACGGCCGCGGTCCTCGTCCCACAGGTGGGTGAGCGCGGCCTCGCGGATCTCATGCGCCGCGACCGCATAGCGCTTCGCCAGCTCGTGCTGTCCGAAGGCCACCGCGAAGTTGCGGCCCGCGGTCAGTCCGGCCCACACCGCGGCGGTGGTGAACGCGTGTATGCCGCGCCGCTCCTCCCACAGGTCGAACGACGGCGCCGGCAGCTTCGTCCGCGCCTCGCGGAAGGTGGCCATGAAGTCCGCGCCGGTGCGCACGAGCTTGCGGTAGAGCGGGCGGATGAACTCGATGTCGCGGTCGCGCTCGTAGTGCTGCCAGAGAGCCCAGATCGGCAGGCCGGTCTCGTCCTCCTGGATCGGCAGCTCGAGGCGGCCCTCCGACGTGGACCACGCGTGCCACGAGGAGCCGAGCGAGCCGTCCGGGTTGTACTTGTGCAGGAGGTAGCCCTCGCGCGTCATGAGGTCGCCGCACAGGAAGAAGAAGCGGCGCGTCACCTCGCCGTAGCCGGCGAGGTCGAGCGCATCGGCGACGAGCGCGCCGTCTCGCGGCCAGAGGTACGAGTACGTGTCGCGATTGAAGCGCAACACGTCGGAGTCGTTGCCCGCGATGATCGCGCCTCTGTTGTCGACCTGAGTGCGGATGATGAGCGTCGACCGTTTGTACAGGCGCGCGATCTCGGTCGGCAGGTGGTCGGCGATCGACTCGTCCTTGTTGGCCCAGAGGCGCCAGTAGTCCTTCGTGCGCGCGAGGAACGAGTTCGGCGTTCGCTCGCGTACGAGCTTGTCGAGCTCCCGTACCTCGTCGTAGGACTCGCCGGCGGCGATCCAGAACACCACGGTCGAGCTGCCGCCGGCGGGCACGCGGAACGCGAGCATGCCCACGCTGTCGATGGAACCCTGCGCGACCGGATTGCGTGAGAGCTGGCCGTCCTCAGCGTCGCGCCACGTGCCTTCCTTGCCCGGCGAATCTTTCTGGCCGATCGCGAACGACGTCAGTCCGTACGAGTGGCCGCCCGCGGTCCCCGAGATGAGGAACACGCGTCGTCCTTTGTAATGGACGATCGCCTGAGAGCGAGGGTCGTAGTAGGCCGAGTCGCCGAGATCGTTGCCGAAGAGGTGCGCGTCGAAATGCTGGAACGCGCGGACCTCGCGCTCGCGTCCGAGCTCATCCTCGACCGTGATCTCTTTGAAGTAGATGTTGCGGTCGTAATCCACCGCGTCGCGGCAGCGGAAGCGCAGACCCAGCGCGGCGTTCCGCAGCGCCGTGTCGCCCACCAGGGTCTCGTGCTCGTACTCGATGCGGCACTCCCAGCCGTCGCTCCCGACCCAGCTGAACTTCCCATCGGCCCAGATGCCGAAGCGGCACGGGTCGCCGACGGTGTGGTTCTCCTGTCCGACGTGCGGGTAGTAGATGTCGCGCAGCTGGTAGCGGGAATCGAAGGTGACGAGGAGATCGCCGTTGCCGAGCGGCAGGTCGCGCGGCAAATCAGGCCCTGCGCGTCGCCGCGAGGAACCGCTTCGCGTTCGCCACCACTCCCGCGTGATCGTCCCGCTCCAGCAGGTCGCCACGGATCAGCGGTCCGCCTATCCCGAAACCGACCACGCCGGCTTTGAAGTAGGCGGGGATCTCCTCGTATTCCACGTTGCCGGTCGCCACGAGCGGAAGATGCGCCAGCGCGCGCCGCACGTTCGTCACGAAATCCGGACCGCCGATCGTAGCGATGGGAAAGATCTTGATGAAGTCCGCGCCGAGCTCGGCCGCCTTGACCATCTCGGTCGGCGTCATCGTGCCAGGCATCGTCATGACGTCACGCGCGCGACCCACCTCGAGCATCTCCGGTACCAGCGCGGGGCTCACCAGGAAGCGCGCGCCGGCAAGGACCGCGTCCTCGGCCTGCGCTCCCGAGAGCACCGTCCCCGCGCCCACGATCGCCCCGTGCTTGGCGAATGCCTCGTCGGTCGCGAGCTTCGCGATGAGCTCGTACGCGTCGGGGACCGTGAGCGTGATCTCCACCAGGCGTACACCGGCCTCGGCCATCGCGCGCGCGGCGCGCTCGGCGACTTCCGGCGTGGCCGTACGGATCACCGCGACCAGGCGGTCCTCACCGAAGATCCGGATGAGGTCCCGACGCAGCGCGAGGGGGTGCTGCACGGTCGCCATATCAGCCAATCGTATCGCTCGGTGACCGCGCGATGGCCGCGGCGACGCGGCCGGCGAGCTCCTCGGCGGTGGCGAGATCCTCCGGCGCGAAACGCCGCCCGGACTCGGCGTTCGTGAACGACATCGAACCGCGCACTTCGCCATCGACGAGCAGCGGCACGCCCATCCAGGAGCAGATCCCGCGTTCGAGGAGCTGGCGGAGGTGTTCGTTGCTGCGCGCGAGGCGCTGTAGACGATCGGGGTCGACGTCGTCCCAGATGATCGGCCGCGCGTAGCGGAGCACATCCCAGACCGGATGCGTACCCAGCGGATCGCGTCGATATCGGCTCGCGACAGCCCAGTTCGCCCTCTCGACGTCCACCTCGAGGGCCGCCAGCGCGACGCGGCGGAGCGACCCATCCCCCTCGAGCAGATCGATCGCGCAGAAGTCAGCGAGCTTGGGGACCGCGAGCTTGGTGATCTGCTCGAGGCGCCGCTCCACGGCGGTCTCCTTGCCGAGCATCTCGCCCGCCTGGAGCAGCAGCCGCATGCGTCCCTCGGCGGCCTCCGCCGCGGTGCGTGCGCGCCGTTCGGCGTCGAGGAGCGCCGCGCGATCGATCGCGCTCGCCATCCGTTCCGCGATCAGACGCAGGAGGCCGAGCTCGTCGGACGTGAAGACGTGCCCCGGCGGGCAGGCGAGATACAGCAGGCCGACGAGCTCACCCTCCGCGTGCATCGGCGCGACCACGGATGTCTGGGCCGCCGCGCCGACGAGCGCATCGAGCTCCGCGGTCGATAGGTCGTGGATCGGCATCGGTCTGCGGGACTGGATCGCACGCTCGGCGTCGCCGCCGCGCACGCGTACGGAGGCGCGCGGCAGCTGGTCGAGCCCGACGGCCGCCCGGACGGCGAAGCTGCCCGCGGGCCGGCCGGGCACCAGGGCGAGCGCCCCATGGGCCTCGAACA
>DATEDV010000074.1:0-4956 GCA_035281485.1 Candidatus Limnocylindria bacterium
TCGAAGCTCTATCGCGAATCGCCGGTCCTGCGGGACGCGGCGGCCGGGTTCTCTCGCAATGGCGACGAGGTGTGTTTCAGCACGATCGGCAACGCCGCCGCGGCCGAAGGGCTCTTCTGGGAGTCCGTGAACGCCGCGGGCGTGCTGCAGGTGCCACTCCATCTCAGCGTCTGGGACGACGGGTACGGGATCTCGGTGCCCAACGAGCTGCAGATGACGAAGAGCTCGGTCTCCGCCGCGCTCGCGGGGATGCGACGCGACGGTGGTCCGGGCTACGACATGGAGGTCGTCAAGGGCTGGGACTACGTCGCGCTCTGCGACACCTACGCGGTCACGGCCGAGCGCGTACGACGCGAGCACGTCCCGGCGCTCGTGCACGTGATCGAGATGACGCAGCCGCAGGGCCACTCGACCAGCGGAAGTCACGAGCGGTACAAGCCGAAGGATCGACTGGCGTTCGAGGTCGAGGCCGACCCGATACGCCGTATGCGTGAGTGGATGATCCGCGAGGGCATCGCGGACGCGCCAACGCTCGACGAATTCGAGAAGCACGATCGCTCCGAGGTCGAGCGGATCCGCGAGCGCGCCTACGAAACGTACCAGGAGCCCGTCCGCCGGCGTCGCGACGAGGCGCTCACCCTGATCGGCGCCGCGGCCGGTGCGACCGGCGTCGAGCTCGATGCGGTCACGAACGAGCTGCGCGAGGCCGGCGAGCCGCTCAGCCACCGCGCCGTGTACACCGCGGCATTCCGTGCGCTCGTCGCGCTGCGCGGCCGTGAGGGACCGGCGCGGGCCGAGCTCGCGCGCTTCGTGCGTACATACCGCGAGGAGAACGAGGGCCGCTTCAACTCGCACCTCCTGAGCGACTCCGACCGCTCGCCGCTGCGCATCAAGCGTGTCCCCGCGCAGTACCCCGCGAAGCCGGAGGTCATCGACGGTCGTCTGGTCCTACTGCGCTGCTTCGACGCGAACCTCGCCCGGGACCCGCGCATCGTCATCCTTGGTGAGGACGTCGGGCGGCTCGGCGACGTCAACCTCGTGTACGAGGGCCTTCAGGAGAAGCACGGACCGCTGCGCGTCACGGACACCGGCATCCGCGAGGCGACGATCCTCGGGCAGGGGATCGGCGCGGCGCTGCGCGGGCTGCGGCCGATCGTCGACATCCAGTACGTCGACTACCTCCTCTATGCGCTGGAGATCGCGTCGGACGATCTCGCGACCCTGCGACATCGCACGGCCGGCGGCCAGATGGCACCGGTCATCATCCGTACCAAGGGTCACCGCCTGCAGGGGATCTGGCACACCGGCTCGCCGATGCAGATGCTGCTCGGCACGCTCCGCGGGATGCATGTATGCGTGCCGCGCGACATGAGCCAGGCGGCGGGCTTTTACAACACGCTGCTGCGCGGGGACGATCCCGCGGTCGTCATCGAGGTGCTCTCGGGCTACCGGCTCAAGGAACGAGCGCCGTCGAACGTCGGTGAGTTCACGCTGCCGCTCGGCATGCCCGAGCTGCTGCGCGAGGGCTCCGACATCACGCTCGTCACGTACGGTGCGCTCTGCCGCATCGCGCTCGAGGCTGCGCAGGACCTGATCGCGGCGGACATCGACGTCGAGGTCGTCGACGTCCGCACGCTGCTGCCGTTCGACGTGCGGCAGGCGATCGTCGACTCGGTGAGGAAGACCGGTGCGCTGCTCGTCGTCGATGAGGATCTGCCGGGCGGCGCATCCGCGTACATCCTTCAGCAGATCGTCGAGGCACAGGGGGCGATCGACCATCTCGACGTCGGACCGCGCACGCTCAGCGCTCGCGCGAACCGCACGCCCGTCGGCGTCGACGGCGACTACTTCTCGAAGCCGAGCCGCGAGGACATCTTCGCCGCCGCCTACGCGATCCAGCGCGAGCGGCATCCCGATCGCTTTCCGCCGCTCGACATAGAGTTGGAGCGATGACCGAGAAGAGCAACGTCCAGGCGGTCCACGACACACTGCTTTCGGAGTTCCGTCGAGACGAGCGCTACATCCTCATGGGTGAGGACGTGGGCGTCCGCGGCGGTGTGTTCCGTGTGTCCGATGGCTTCATCGAGGAATTCGGCAAGCACCGCATCATCGACACGCCCGTCGCCGAGTCTTCGATCGTCGGCATCGCCATCGGCGCCGCGCTGGGTGGGCTCCGTCCCGTCGCCGAGATGCAGTTCGCCGACTTCAGCGCGCCGGCGTTCGAGCAGATCGTGGACGAGGCCGCGCGGATCCGCTACCGCTCGAACGGCGCGTACGGCGTGCCGATGGTGATCCGCATGCCGTGGGGCGGTGGCATCCACGGCGCCCTGTACCACTCGCAATCGGTCGAGGCGTTCTACGCGCACGTGCCGGGTCTGAAGGTGGTGGTGCCGAGCACCCCGCGCGACATCACGGGCATGCTGCGCGCCGCTCTCCGCGACCCCGACCCGGTCATCTTCCTGGAGCACAAGGCGACGTATCGGGCCGTGCGCGGCGACGCCCCGGACGATCCGGAGTTCACGATCCCGCTCGGACCCGCCGATGTGAAGCGCGAGGGGACCGATGTCACCGTCTTCGCATACGGGCTGATGCTCCATCACAGCCTTCGCGCGGCCGAGGCGCTCGCGAAGGAGGGGATCTCCGTCGGCGTGGTCGACGTGCGCAGTCTTCGGCCCCTGGACGCGGCGACCATCGTTCGGGAAGCGCGGAAGACCGGAAAGTGTTTGATCGTTTATGAGGACAACCGTCTATTCGGCGCGGGTGCCGAGATCGCGGCGCTCATCGCCGAGGAGGCCTTCGACTCGCTGGACGCGCCGGTGATGCGGCTCGGCGGCCCCGAGGTCCCCGCGATGCCCTACAACAAACCGCAGGAAGACTGGTTCATGCCTGACCCCGACAAGATCGCGACGAAGATGCGCGAGCTGGCGGCGTATTGATGTCCACGTCGTCGGCGCGCTGGAGGTGACCTGTGTCCGTCTTTGAGCTGAAGATGCCCAAGCTCGGTGAGTCGGTCACCGAAGGCACGATCGGCAAGTGGCTGAAGCAGCCGGGCGAGAAGGTGAACAAGTACGACCTCCTCGTCGAGGTCCAGACCGACAAGGTCAACACCGAGATCCCGTCGCCCGTCGCCGGAACGCTCAAAGAAGTGAAGGTGGACGAGGGCCAGACCGTTCCGATCGGGACGCTCCTCGCGACGTTCGACACGGCGGACGGCGAGGCGGCGGCCGCAACGCCAGCCGCATCGCAGGCAGCCGCCGCGCCCGCGCAGGCCCCCGCGCCCCAAGCCGAGTCGCGGCCGCAGCCGACGCCTCCTCAGGCGAAAGACTCGCCTGCTCCCGCGCGTGCGCCGTCCTCTGCGCCGATGTCGCAGGCTCAACCGCCTTCGTCGGCGTCGCCTGCGTCCGCTCCACCTGCCGCGCCGCGTGCTCCCGCGCCGCCATCCGCCGCTGCGTCCGCGCCGTCCTCAATGTCGTCCTCGTCGCAGCCGGCCGCCTCTTCATCCGGCTCGGCGACCGCCACCGCGGAGCGTCCCGACCTCTCCGAGGTGAGAGCGACGCCCGCGGTGCGCAAGCTGGCGGCTGAGCACGGCATCGACATCTCGCAGATCGAAGGCACCGGTCTCGGGGGGCGGGTGTCCAAGAAAGACGTCGAGGACTACATCGCGAGCGCACAGGCCGCGCCCGCGGCGCCGACCGCCGCCGAGCGACCGCAGCCGCAACAGCAGCCTGAACAACAGGCCCAACAGCAGGCGCAACAGCCGCAGGCGGCGAGACCGGCCGGCGCGTCGCAGGTCGTCGCCGGTGGCGGGCCGATCGCGGCGCGACCGGCGCCTGCGACCTCGCTCGCCGGCGATGAGCTCGTGCCGCTCTCGCAGATGCGCCGAGCGATCGCGAACAACATGGTGCAGGCCTGGAGCGCGCCGCACGCGCACGCCGTCATGGAGATCGACATGACGGAGCTCATGCGATACAGGGAGAAGGTGCGTGGCGACTTCCAGGCGCGCGAGGGGTTCGACCTTTCGCCTGCCGCGTTCATCTGCAAGGCCGCCGTCGAGGCGCTGCGCACGGTCCCGCTCGTGAACTCCAGCTTCACCGATCAGGGAGTCATCGCGCACAAGGAGATCAACCTCGGGTACGCCGTCGCGCTGGGCGACGAGGGCCTCGTCGTACCCGTGATCCGCGACGCCGACGGAAAGAGCCTCGCCGGCCTGATGCGGTCGATCCGCGACGTCGTCGATCGCGCCAAGGCGCGACGACTCACGTTCGATGACTTCTACGGCGGCACGTTCACCGTGAACAACACCGGCCCGCTCGGGACGATCGTGTCGAGCCCTATCGTGCCGCCCGGCCAGGCCGCGATCGTGTCGTCCGAGACCATCGTGAAGCGGCTCGTCGTCACCGACGACGACGCGATCGCCATCCGCCAGCGCATGAATCTGGTCATCGGCTTCGATCACCGGGTCATCGACGGCGCGACGGCCGCACGCTTCCTGCAGACGATGCGCGACTGGCTTCAGACCGTCGGTCCGACGGTGCCGGTGTATTGATGCGCGTCGCGGCGTGGGGGATCTAATGGCCGAGCTCGCGCCGATCGTCTTCGAGGTCCCCGGCGAGGTGGAACGCCCTCGCTCGCGCGGGCGGGGCGCGTCCAACACGGTCGTGCCGATCGACCGGGCGCGGCCCGAGTGGCTGAAGGTGCGCCTGCCCACTGGTCCGACGTACGAGAACCTGCGTCGCCTGATGCGCAGCAAGGAGCTGCACACCGTCTGCGAAGAGGCGCACTGCCGACCGATCACGACAGCCTCGAATATTCGGTGATGACCTACCGCGCCTATGTCGGGGCCGACCTCAACGGCTACACGGCGGCGGAGGGCAGCTATCCCACCACGCTGATGATAGCCGACATCGCGGCCTTGCAATACATGTACGGCGCGAACTACGCGACGAATGGCGGCGA
>DATEDV010000075.1:0-3831 GCA_035281485.1 Candidatus Limnocylindria bacterium
GCCCTTCGGCGCGGGGGCGCCGAGGCGGGAGGGGAGCCGGGGGCGGCGGCTAGGCACCGAGCACCAGCTTGAGCGCCTTCGCGCGGCCCGCGGCGCCCGCGTTCGCGGCCATCCACTCGCACGAGTCGAGCAGCGTCTCGCCGCGAGCGGCGCGGTACGTGTTCGGGTGCGGGATCGCGGACAGCTTCGCGCGGGTGTTCTCGTCGGCGAGCAGGGTCTCGAGCTGCGCGCGAACGCTCGCGGCTTTCGCAGCGGCACGATCGCGGGCTGCTGCGTTCTTCGCCTCGCGTGCGGCTTTCTCAGCGGCCGCAAGAGCCTTCGAGGGCACCGCGATCTCGTGAATCATCTTGGCCACGCAGTCGCAGCCGACCTTGAAGCGCTCGCCCGTCTGCGTGGCAACGAACCCGTACACGTTCGAGATCGCCTGTCCGCAGTGGTCGCACGACGTGCCGGGCTGGACGGGGCAGCTCGGGTCACCGGGGATCGCCTGATACACCTCGCGCCACTGACCCACGAATTTCCAGGGCTGCGCGGGCAGATGGGGCCAGCGGGCGTGTTGCGTGCGGGGGGCGGTCTCGGTGTTCGTCGCGGCGTTCACAAACGCATCATCCCACGATCCGCGCCCGCGTCAGGTCGCTTTACGATCCGTTTACGCACCGATCACCGCCCGCCTCACGTGCGCGAGCGCGGTCGCGCGCCCATGCGCCCGTCCGTGTCGGCGCTGCCACTCGACCCAGTCGAGGAGCGAGTCGAGCGGCCGTTCGGGGTTCGGGCTCGCGGTCGTCGCGAGCACGCGGCGGGCGTCCTCGTCTTCGAGGTAGGCGTCGAGATCGCGCGCTACCATTCCTGCCTCCGAAGGATCCGACCGAGGATCCGTGCGACCGCGGCGCGATCTGTGCGCGTCGGGAATCGGCTCTCGTCGATAGCGACGGCGATCGCTTCGCGGCGCGACATGCCTGCGTCTTGCACGTGCGACGCCGCTTCGCGCGCCACAGTACGGTTGATCGAGTCCTGCACGTCTTTCGGGAGATCCACGATCGCGATCCTACGCGACCGCGTCCACGCGGGCAACGGGAATCGCGAAGCGTTTACAAAGCGCGAGCGCGTCGTCGAGCGCGGCACGCTCGTCCGCGCCCTCGTCCTCGGGCGTGCCCGGGTCGTCCGCGGGCCCCTCGGCCTCCGCGGCCGCGACCTCGGACTCGTGCGCCTTTGCGGCGGTGGCGAGCTCGGCGAGCGACACGATCTTGTGCGTGCCGAAGCCCCAGTAGCCGAGCTTGCCCGTCTCGATCAGCCGCGTGATCGTGCGCGTCTTGACGCCGTACATCGCGGCCGCCTCACGCACCGGCTTCGCGTCGCCCGGCATCGGCGCATTCGAGCTCGGCGGAGGCGCGATACCGGCTGCGTTCGCGCCCGGCACGGGGGGCGGGGCCGCGGGAACGATCGGCTGCGCCGGCATCGGCCCGAGCACGCTCGCCTCGCGTCCGCGCAACGTCGGGAACGCGACGCCGAGAGCACCCACCGCTTGCGGGTACGTCAGCATGCCCGTGTTCATCGACGTCATGATCTCGATCAGGCTCGAGATCTGTGCGCCGTTCATCGCCTCGTCTGCGGGCGTCGCTTGCTCCGCGGCGGGCTCGCCCTCGGGCGCGTTCGGATCGAGCTCGAGCGCCGTCGCGGGCTTTTCCGGCTCGACCACGATCGGCCCCGCGTTCCCTTTGACGAAACGATTCGTGCGGATCTCCTCGTCCGACACGGCGCCGATCTCCCAGTACGCCTTGTCCGTCGCGGCATTTTTCGCCGCGAGCTCGGCGTCCGCCGATTCCGATCGCGTCCACAGCGGCTTCCAGCGGATCTTGAACGCGCCCCCGATGCCCCACGCCGCGAAGACGATCTTGAGCACGTGCTCGATCGCCGGCTCGAGCACCAGGCGTTGGAACGCCCGCACCTTGGCGAACCAGATCTCTTGCGGCCCCGAGAGCTCCCCCGCGTTCAGTCCCGCGGGCGACTCATTGAACAGGATCTCTTTCGGCATGTCCGCGCTCGCGGCGAGCATGTTCGCCATACGATCGAGGATCTCGAACGTGCCCGCGAACGAGTGCGAGACGCTCGCGATCTTGTCGTCCGCGTCGAGCCCGAGCAGCCCGAGCGAGTCGAGCCCGGCGCGCATCGTCGCGATCTTGCGTTCGAGCGCCGCGGGTCCGCCGGGCTTGAGGTAGTCTTCGCGCCAGCCCGAAAACTGGACGTACAGGATCGACGCCGTGTACAGCATCGCGTTCGCGTACGAGTACGACGCGCCGTAACGCGACAACGCGTCGAACAGCCGACCGAGCACGCTCGGGCCCCAGCCCAGCGAGCCCTGCATGTTCTCGAGCTGCGACTCGACGGGCAGCCGGATCGGCTCGAACGGCACCGCGTGCGACGCGTGCATGTCGACCGTCTTACCGGCGAGCGTCGTCACCTGGTACACGGTCGTGCGCTTGTACGTCGGCGACCCGAGCACGTCATCGGTACGCAGCGGGATCGCGTTGCGATCGCTCTCGACCGCGACCGGATACACCGTGCTGTACGTCTGCATCCCCAACGGCCACTGTGGCTTCGCATCCGTCGGCACCGTGAGCAACGCGCCGCCGTACAAGCGCGACCATTTGCCCGCCTGCTCGAGCCCGCGATCCAGCTGGATCTCCTTTTGAATGCGCTCGTGCAACGCGATCGGGTCCGCGTGCTCGACCGTCTCGAATTCCCAGCCTTCGCGCAGCGCTTCGTCGACGATCAGATCGACGACGCGAGCCGCGAGCGGGTTCTGCTCGTACAGTGCCTCGAGCTGCCGACGCGTGAGCCGGCGACGGCGCTTGAACTCGATCCCGACATGCTTGTCGCGGATCGACCCGAGCCCGCCCACGAGCTGCGTCCAGTCGTCCGCGCGCAGCGCCGTGACATTATCCGGGGTAGCGATCGCGGGCGCGTCGGGCACGATCTATAGTACCACGCCGATCACGCCGCCCGAGCCGCGTAGTCGTCCTGCAGCAGGTAGCGGGCGATCGGCCCGAGCTTCGTCCCGAGATCCGCGAGCAGCAGGTGCCAGACGCCATGCACGAGCGCGTCCATGCGGTCCGGGCTCGCGAGCCCGGGCACCCAATTCGTGATCTCCTTTTCGAGCAGGCGGAGCTCGCCAACGTGGTGCACGCGGCCGCGCTCATATAATGCGCCCACGGGCTCGGCGCGCGCCTTCTTGCTTTGCTTCGCCCACACGTTCGAGACCGGCACGATCACCTCGCGCCCGACCTCTTGCGAGTAGTGTTCCGCGCTGCGCTTGATCTGTTCCTCGATCCCCTCGCCGCCCTGATTGACCTCGGCAACGACCTTGTTCGCGCCCCACTCGTCGAACGCGCGCACGACCGCGAGCCCCCACGTTGACCACGACGCGCGTTGCTGCGTCCGATCGTCGAGCACGTACGCGTGCGCGGGGCGCAGCATGTCCTTGCCCACGACGATGATCCCGGTCGCGTCGCTGTCGCGCTTGCTCGTGACCGCCGGATCGACGGACACGATGATTTCGCCGAGGTCGGGAGCATGGCGCACGCGGTGCGCGTGGATCGTGTCTTGCGAGACGATCGGACCCGTGAGCTCGAGCAGCTCGCCGAGGAGCTCTTGCCGTCCGACCGATGTGCCCGTGTAGAGCTCGCACATCGCCGCGTACGAGTCCGGGTTCAGGTTCGCCCGATTGCTGTGCGTCGTGTCGCGCGTGATCGCGATCCGATTCTTGAGCGCCTCCGAGTGCAGCAGACGGAACATGATCGGGTTCGGGCGCGGCGTGGTCGTGATCGTCATGCG
>DATEDV010000076.1:0-2325 GCA_035281485.1 Candidatus Limnocylindria bacterium
CATCCTCGACGCGAAGACGGGCACCGCGAGCGAGATCAGTCTCGACCTGCCGGGGGAGACATTCGCCGACTGGTATCCCGACGGACGCTCGCTGCTCGTCGGCCACGACCACCGCGGCCGGACCGAGCTGTATCGCTACGACCTCGCGAGCCAGAGGCTCGAGCGTCTTGCAACAGAAGCAGGGACGATCACCACGGCGCGCGTCAGACCCGACGGGGAGGTCTGGTACATGCTCGACCGCTCGTCCGAGCCGGCCGCGGTCCTCCGTGTCGGCGGGGGTGTGGTCCTCGCGGGCGGTGACGCGCCGGCGGGCGTGCGCTACCGCGACGCCGACGTCGACGGCGTACACGTCTTCGTCGCGGAACCTCGGGGATCAGGTCCGCATCCGACGTTCTTCTTCATCCACGGCGGTCCTGAGGCCGCCGATCGCGACAGTTTCTCTCCGACCGTGCAGGCCTGGGTCGATCACGGCTTCGCCGTCGTGTGCGTGAACTACCGCGGCTCGAGTGGCTACGGGAAGGCCTGGCGCGACGCGATCGTGGGCAGGCCGGGGCTCACCGAGCTGGAGGACATCGCGAAGGTCCACGACTGGGCGGTCGCCACGAAGCTCACCGATCCGAAGCGGAGCGTCCTGGGCGGCGGATCCTGGGGCGGTTATCTCACTCTCCTCGGACTCGGTACGCAGCCCGAGCGATGGGCGCTCGGCATCGGCATCGTGCCCATCGGCGACTACATCCCCGCGTACGAGGACGAGATGGAGCCGCTGAAGAAGTACGACGCGGCGCTCTTCGGCGGCACGCCGACGGAAGTGCCCGAGCGCTACCGCGTGGCGAACCCGATCACCTACGTCGATCGGGTGCGCGTCCCGATGCTCCTGCTCGTCGGCCAGAACGATCCGCGCTGTCCCTCACGCAGCGTCGACGTGTACCGCGATCGCCTGCGGGCGCTCGGAAAGGAATTCGAGGAGTACCGCTACGACGCCGGGCACGGCTCGCTCGTCGTCGACGAGCGCATCAAGCAGGTCGCGATGCAGATCGCGTTCGTGGCGAAGCACCTCGGCACCTCACGACCGCAGGGGTGACGCTCTTCGACCCCGAGCGCGGGCGTCCCATCGTTTCCGCGCCGTGCGTCGGGCCGGGGTGCTGGGCGGGTGCGCCTGGCGCGTTCCGCGACGGGCGTGACGTGTACGTCGTCTATCGCCTGCGGCGGCCCCATCCCGGCCGTGGCTATGAGCTGCGCATTGCAGCGAGCCACGACAGCATGCACTACGAGACGGTCTGGTCCGCGACGAAAGAGCAGTTCGCCGCGGAGTCGATCGAGCGCTGCGCGCTGCTGCGCGACGGCGGGCGCTGGCGCCTTTACGCCAGCTATGTCCGGCGAGACGATCGGCGTTGGCGCATCGGCCTTCTTGAGTCGGCGTCGGTCGACAAATTCGATCCTGCGACGATCGTCCCAGCGCTGACGGCCGACGCGGCCCAGGCCGTCGCCGTGAAGGATCCCTGGCTTCGACGTGTCGGCGACTTCTGGTACATGTTCGTCTCCTACGCTCCGCTACCGACGGCGCCAGACCCGGCGCTTCACCACACTGGAGATGCGCTCTCGACCGGACGCACGCTCTCGCATACCGGACTGGCGTCGAGCCTGGACGGACGCTCGTGGATGTGGGTGGGCGACGTGCTCTCACCCAGCGGCGATGGCTGGGACTCGTACACGGCACGGCTCAGCGCGGCGGTCCGTGAGGGGGACGGGTGGCTGGGCGTCTATGACGGCAGCGCGACGCTCGAGCAGAACTATGAAGAGCGCTGCGGCCTCGCACGCAGCGCCGACCTTCGCCACTGGGAGCGACTCAGCGTGGCCGGACCCGCGATCGGCACCGCCCGAGGACCCGGCGGTGTCCGTTACGTCGAGATCACTCCTGCGCAAGACGTTTACTACGAGTACACGCGCGGCGACGGCGCGCACGAGCTGCGGGCGACTCGTTTGTGATGCTTTAGGATTCCCGGCAACGTCTCGCGCGGGTTGGGGAAGATGAGGGGAACGGGACTGGCGCAGCGCGTCATTGTCGCTGTCAGTGCGTTCGCGCTTGGGAGCGCGACGCTGGTGATCGCATCCGGTCTCATACCCGGACCCGACGGCCGTATCCAGGGTTGCTACAACACCGTGTCGGGGATGCTGCGCGTCGTCGCCGACGCATCGGACTGCCATCCCAGTGAGACGGCGCTCTCGTGGAACCAGACCGGACCAGCGGGCGCGAGCGGCGTGCCTGGTGCGAGCGGCGTGCCTGGTGCGAGCGGCGTGCTTGGTGCGAGCGGCGTGCCTGGTGCG
>DATEDV010000077.1:0-3671 GCA_035281485.1 Candidatus Limnocylindria bacterium
TGCTCCTCGACGCCATACGGCTCGGCTTCGCCTTCGCCGGCTGCTTGGGCAGTGCGCTTCGCGCCTGCCCGCAGTAGATCGGAGATCCAGCGTCGTCCGCTCACGTTGACCGGCATTCGACACGTGCACGAGGCACGCGCACGACATTAGAGCCGGTACCCTTGCGCCGCATGACCGCTGAGCGCCGAGCCGACCGCGCCTACTGGATCGCGGTCGCCATCGGCGTGCTGTTCATCGCCTTCCTCGGACCGCTCGCACGCCGGCTGGAGATGGTGCACTTCAACGACTTCTCCGGCGTGTGGGCCGGCGGCCGCGCGATCGTGCTCGGCGTCGACCCGTGGGACCCGACCAAGTACTACGACTTCGCGATCAGCGTCGGCACGAAGACGCCCGATGCGCTGGTGAACGACTACTGGCCGTGGGTGAGCTTCGCCGTCGCGCCCCTCGCGATGGTCCCGATCGAGGTCGCCGGCTGGATCTGGATGATCCTCGGCATGACGTGTGCGGCGCTCGCGCTGCGCGCGCTACTGCGCGCGTTCGTGCCGGCGCGGCCACTCATCCACGGCGCCTTCGGGGCGGCTCTGTTCATCGGTCAGCCCTCGTTCCACGCCATCGTGCTCGGACAGTGGAGCCTGCTTCTCATGTCGGGCGTCGCGGCGACGGTCCTCGCGCTCCGCGCGGCCCGGCCTCTGCTGGCGGCATTCCCTTCCCTCATCTTCCTCGCGAAGCCGCAGGTCATGCTCATCACCGCGCTCGGCCTGGCTTACGGTGCCGTTCGCGAGCCGATCGTCCGGCGCTACGTCGCGTTCGCGCTGCTGCTCGCCGGGATGGTCGTCACGGTCGCGTGGCTCGCCGCGCCTGACACGTGGTTCTCGAACTGGCTCGCGGACATCCCGCCTCGCCGCACCGTCCGGTCGGCTGTCCTCGCTTCTGCGCTGAACCAGCTCATCGGGCCGAACGGGCGGCTCATCGCGTACGCGCTCATCGCCGCGGGGGTCGTCCTCGTCGCGACACGCTTCCGGCCCGGCAGCGACGCCTCGCTCGCGGCGTGGCTGGCCCTGTCGAACGCCGGCGCGATCTACAGCTGGTCCTACGACCAGGTGCTGCTGTTTGTCCCCGCCGTGATCACGACCGGCATCCTCGCGCGCCGCTCGGAGCGCGCCGGCAAGCGGTTCGCGCTCGCCGCCGTGGGGACGCTCATCCTCATCTCGCCGGTGCTGTACGGGATCGCGGTGCTACGGCACGACGAGACGTTCAGCGTGCTCGTGCCGCTCGGCTTCTTCGTCGCGATCGTGCTGCTGCTCTGGCCCGAGCGGTCCGGTGCCACCGTCGCGATGCCGGCGCGGCAGGCGGCGTGACGCCGCTCGACCGCCTCATCCAGCGGCTCCGGATCCGCAAGGCACTGCCGCACATCTCCACCGGCGGGCGGCTGCTCGATGTGGGCTGCGCCGACGGCGCGCTCATCCGCGCCGCCGCGGGTCGCGTGCGCGACGCGGTCGGCATCGATCCCGACGCGCCGGCGGGCTCGGGCCTGGTGCGGGGGAGCTTCCCGCAGGATCTGCGCGACAAGGGGCCCTACGACGTGATCGCGCTGCTCGCGGTGTTCGAGCACGTTCCCGACGATGAGCGGAGCTCGTTCGTCGCGGCGTGCCGAGCGCTGCTTCGCGCCGGCGGCCGCGTCGTCGTGACCGTTCCCGCTCCGGTCGTCGACCGCATCGTCGACGCGCTCAGGCGCCTGCGCCTGGTGCATGGGATGGACATCGAGGCGCATCACGGCTACCGGCCCGAGGAGACGCCCGCGTTCTTCGAGCGCGCCGGACTGCGCCTGGTCACGCACGAGCCCTTCGAGCTCGGGCTGAATCACCTCTTCGTCTTCGAGCTGCCCGCAACGAGCTGACGCCCTGCGTCAGCGTGGCTCCAGGTCGTACGCGGTGAGCGTCGCCCCAGGCATCAGACCGCCTCCGGGCAGGTCGCCACCCGAAAGCAGCATCACGCCGGGCGGGAACGGCGTCGGGACGCTTCCAAAGAAGACGACCAGCGTCGGCGCCGTCACGCGCACCTCTCGAGCTCGGCTCGACAGCACCTCGGGCGCGGGACCGTCGAACAGGACGGCGTATTCCGGGAGGTAGTACCGCGCGGTCAAGTATTCGGATCGCGCGAGAACGACCTGAGCATCGGGCGGACGACCGCGCACCGACTCGACGCGCTGGCGCAGCACGCGGTCGTGACGCGCGATCGCGCTCGCGGAGAACTGCGTGTCGCCGACCGCGAACACGACCGCGTTCATCGCGACGACGAGCGCCGTCGTCGTGATCACTGGCGCCGGGGCGCGGCGTGCGATCGGCGCGAGAAGGGCGGCACCCGCGACGTACAGGCCGGGCAACATCGACATGAGGTAGCCGGGATCGCCGATGTGGATCGTCACGTAGACGAGCGCGGCCGGCAGGAGCCACAAAGCGAAGAACACCGTCTCCTCGGAGGACCGTCGGCGCGCGGTCAGCGCGGCGACGATCGCCGCGACCAGGAGCAGTGCGAAACCGAGCAGCCCCCACCACAGCGCGTACACGGTGAGCAGCGTGTTGCGCAGCAGCGCGTCGCCGCCCGCGGCGGGGGAGAGCTCGCTCACGCGCGCGGCCTGCCCACCGAGACTTGCGACGTACTGCGCGAACCCGCCCGACAGCACCCCGCTCGGAATGAACCATGCGAGCGACGCCGCGCCCAGCGCTACGACGCACAGCGCGCGGTCGCGCCACGGCCGCGCTGAGAGCATCCAGAGCCAGAGCGGGCCGAGCAGCAGCAGCAGGTCCTGCCGAAGCCCCGCGGCCAGCCCGAGCCCCAACGATGCGAGGAGCGCCGCCGGCCATGCGCGCGTCCGAGCGTCTCGTAGCGCCACGGCGAGAACGATGCTGAGCAGTCCCAGCAGCGCGTACGGCATGGCGATCTCGCCGTACGTCCACACCAGTGGTGCCGTCGCGGCACCGAGCGCGACGAGCGCGGCGAGCGCGCGGTCCGCGTATCTGCGGCACACCAGATAGACGGCCGCGGCCGTCAGCGCGGACGCGGTCACGCTGATGACCACGAGCGCGGCGTTGCTGTCGCGAGTGAAGAGCCGGAGGACGGCGGCCGAGCCGACGTAGAACAGGTAGCCCGGAGGATGGGGGCGCTGTTCCGCCAGATCCGCGCCGACGTGAAAGCCCTGCTCGAGGGAGCGCGCGTACAGCACCGAATCCCAGGCCCAGAGGGTCTGCGACGCGAACGGGATGCGACCTGCGAGCACCAGGGCGGCGAGAGCCACCGCGACGACGCGGTCGTTCAAGCCGTCGCGCTCGCGGTGATGCGCTCGCTCACCTCGCGTCGCCGCTCGAGCAGGAGGACGGTGACCGCGGCCGCGAGCAGGACCACGAGACCGAGGAGATGCGCCGCGATCGGCACGAGATCGTCGGACTCACCGAGCACCTGGAGGAGCAGCCAGCTCAACGCGAGCCCGGCGACGAGCGGGGCGCGCGCGGGCCGTCGGGAGAGACGGAGCGCGCGATCGAACGTGCTCGCCATGAGCGGGAGCGCGAGCACGAGGTAGGGGAACCAGAAGAGGCCGAATGACGCGAGGTACGGCGCGAATGCGAGGGCGAGATGATGAAGGTGCGTCTCGTCAGCGGGCGCGCGACGGGCGG
>DATEDV010000078.1:0-12503 GCA_035281485.1 Candidatus Limnocylindria bacterium
GGACCTCGCGGTGGGTGTGGTCGAAGGCGTCGAAGTGTTCGTCTGCGGCGCGGAGCACGCGAGGCTGGCGGTGAGCGCGACACACGTGAGAGCGATGCGCGCGAGCATGCGGACCTCCGGTGCGACCGAGGGTCGCACGCCGCCGCGGCGGACGGCCATCCGCCGGGCCGGAGACGGGTCACCCCTCTCGTGTGCAGTCTGCGCTGTGCCGGTCTACCGGAGGAGGGTGCGCGCGGTTCAGGCCGAGCGCGCGCGCAGCGTGAACGAGATGGCGAGCGCGAGGGCTGACAACCCGACGAACGCGAGCGCCAGACCGGAGAACGTCGCTCCCAGCCCGGCGACCTCCGCGATCGCACCGAAGATCGGCGCGGCGATCCCACCCACCGGCTGGTTCACGAGGTAGTAGGTACCCAGCACCGTCGAGCGTCGCGCCGGAGGCGCGTTGTCGACGACCAGGACCTCGGTCGTCGTCATGCGGATCGCCTGGCCGATGCCGAGCACGAACAGCGGCACGACGATCCACCAGTCGGGCGCGACCAGCAGCGCCCACGCGGCCGGTCCCATGAGCGCGAGACCCGCGAGCAGCACCCGCGGCCGCCCGAAGCGATCCGACAGCGTGCCTCCCAGCGGCGCGCCCACGAGACCGGCGGCCTGAGGCAATCCATAGAGGCCGGCGGCGATGAGCGGAGAGAAGCCTCGCGCGTCGACGAGATACAGCGTGAGGTACGCGAAGGCAGCCGAGAGCAGCACCTGCGCCACGATCGAGAGCGACACGAGCGGGCCGATCGCTCTCGCCACGCCGGCGATGTCGCTCAGCGTCGCGAGCCAGCTGTGCCGCTCCGTCGGCCGCACGCCGAGCGGAGCGACGCGCCAGACCAGCGCCGCGCAGAGCAGCGGCGCGATCGCGAAGATCAGATACGGCGCCCGCCACGAGCTCGCGGTCGCGAGGCCGCCGGCCAGCAGCGGGACGACGAAGAAGGAGAGGTGACCCGCGGTCGTGTGCGTGCCCATCGCGACGCCGCGCCGCGCCGGGCCGAAGACCTCGGCGATCAGCGCGGACGCCGGTGCGTGATACGTCCCGCTGGCGACGCCCATCAGGAGCAGGAAGAACACGAGCTGCCAGTACGAGCCCGCGAGACCGATGGCGACGCTCGAGAGCGCGATGAGAACGAGGCCGCCCACGATGACCCGCCGGGCGCCGATGCGATCCGCGAGCACGCCGAGCGGCGGGTTGGTCACGCCGGACGCGATCGTGAACGCGCTGACGGCGAAGCCGCTCTCGAGGTAGGAGAGGCCGAACGCGGTCCGGATGAAGGGCAGTAGCGCGCTGAAGATGCTGTTCGTGACGTGGTGCGCGAAGTGCGCGACGGCGAACGTCGCGAGCAGCTGTCCGCGCTTCACGCCAGCTGGCTCACGTCGATGCCGAGCAGGACGTTGTCGATCAGTCGCGCGCGGCCCACGCGCGCCGCGAGCGAGATCACCGCGCTCTCGCTCGGAGCGTCGAGCTCCGTGAGCGACACAGGATCCGCGACGGACACGTACTCGAGCTCGACGCCGTCCGTGCCGGCGAGCTCGGTCACCCGCTCGCGGAGGACGCGCGCGTCGCGCTCGCCACGCTCCCACAGCTCTCGCGCCGCGAACAGTCCGCGCGACAGCGCGAGCGCGTCACGCCGCTGCTCCGGTGTGAGGTACGCGTTGCGTGACGACATCGCGAGGCCGTCGGGCTCGCGCACGATCGGGCAGCCGACGATCTCGGCGCCGAGGCGCAGATCGCGCGTGACGGTCTGGAGCACGCGCAGCTGCTGGAAGTCCTTCTGACCGAAGAACGCGACGTCGGGGCGCACGATCGACAGGAGCTTGGCCACGACGGTCGCGACGCCGACGAAGTGGCCGGGCCGCGCGGCGCCTTCGAGCGGCGCGGCGATGGGTCCGGGTGTCACGCGCGTCGCGTCGCCCGGCGGATAGATCTCCGCCACCGGCGGCACGAAGACCGCGGTGCACGCGACGCGCTCGAGCATCGCGACGTCCTCGTCCTCGCGCCGGGGATACGACGCGAAATCCTCATTCGGTCCGAACTGCGTCGGGTTCACGAAGATCGATGCGATCGCCGCGTCCGTCTCACGCACCGCGCGCTCGACGAGCGAAAGGTGCCCGGCGTGCAGCGCGCCCATCGTCGGCACGAAGCCGACGCGGCTCGCGCCCGCGCGCCAGGAGCGGACGTCCGCGACCGTGCGGAGGATCTTCAATGGCGGCGCGCGGCCATGTACTCGGGGATGGTCGCGATCGGCGGGCGCTCGGTCGCGACGATGTCGTGCATCTCCAGCCGGAGCCTGCCGCCTTCCTGCGGCGTGATGAGCTTGATGGTGGCGTTCGCTTCCTCCCAGAGCCGCTGCCCGTGCGCTTCGCCGACGCGCTTGAGCGCGACCTGCAGGATCTCGAAGCTCATCTTCGACAGCGCGAGGAGGCTCTGGTTGCGGTGGATGCGCTGCTTCATGTCGACCTGCGCGATCGCTCCGAGGCCGGCCCGCTGCACGGTGTCGATGAGCAGTCCCGTCTCGATGCCGTAGCCGGTGAAGAAAGGGAGCTGCTCGAGCGTCGCGCGGCGGCCCCCCTGCTCGCCGGAAAGCGGCTGCACCATGCCCGAGAGCTCCGGAAAGAACAGGTTGAGGATCGGCCGCGCGGCGAGCTCGGTCACGCGACCGCCGCCGGTGGCCTGCAGCTCGCCGCCGATCCGCAGCGGTCGCTGGTAGAACGCCTTCACGAACTGCAGGTCGGGCCGCATCAGCAGCGGGCCGACGATCCCGTAGACGAACTTGGGATGCGTGTTCGAGACGTCGGTGTCGATCCACACGATGATGTCGCCGCTCAGCACGTGCAGGCTCTTCCACAGCGCCTCGCCCTTGCCGACGTAGCTGCCCGTCGCGGGCAGGACCTGGCTGTGGATGTGGACGGGCACGCCCTCCTGGCGCGCGATCTCGCGCGTGCGGTCTTCCGAGTCCGAGTCGATGACGACGATCTCGTCAACCAGTGGGAAGCGCTCGACGAGCCGCGAGCGGATCGCGCGGATGACACGACCGATCGTGGCCTCCTCGTTGAGCGTCGGCAGGCCGACGGAGATGCGGAGTCCCTGACGCTCCTTCGCCTCGACGAGCCGGCGCAGGTCGGCGAACTCGGTCGAGACGAACGTGTTCTGCACGAACCACTTGTCGACGAGCTCGCCGATGACGCGGCTCCGCTCGGCGCGATCGGCCGGCAGGCTCGGCTTCGGCGCGTACACGTTCGTGGCGACCGGCACGGCGGTGCGCACGATCACGGCGGCCCGCGCGCTGGAGACGATCGCCTGCCCGACCGGGCCGAGCGGATCCTCCTGGCCGGGGCGGCCGGTCGCGCCGAAGGTGATCGCGTCGTGCTCGGCGAGCTCCTCTTCGATGACCGCGGCGGGGTCGCCGGTGCGTGTGACCAGGCGGTCGACGCGGTCGTCGAGCGCCTTCTCGCCGAGCAGCTGGTACAGCGTGGGCGTCGGGCGGCCCGGCGTGCGCACGTGGAGCAGCGTCACGCTGCCGCCCCGCTTTCGCGCCCAGCCGATCGCGACCCTGGCCGCGAGGTCCGCGTAGCGGCCGCCGCGGACCGGAACGAGCACGCGCCGCGCGCGTGACAGCGGCCCCTTCACCACCGCGATGTCGCAGGGCGGAGCGCGGAGCACATCTTCGATCGTCGTGCCGAGGAGATCCCACCCCGGTCGCCGCCACGACAGCAGCAGCAGGTCCGGTCGCTCGGCCGCGACGGTCTCCTGGATCGCCTGCCAGCCCTGACGCGCGACGGTCACGAGCGTGCGCGCGCGCGTGTCCGGCGGCGCGAGCTGATCGAGCGTCCGCCGCAGGCGGCGCGCCTCGGGCTGGACGGACGCGAGCGGATCGCCCTCGGGCACCTCGATGACCGACGCGAGGATGATCTCGTCGCCGTTGGCCAGCGCCGCGGCGAGCTCGACGGCGGGGCGGTCCCGCTCGGGGTCGACGATCGCGACGAGGCACTTCATGCGGCGCGTCCGAGGATGACGGGTATGACGCGTTCGCGCAGGACGCGGGGCCAGGCGTGCGCCCGCGCGCGTGCGCGCATCCGCATCACGGGCATGTCGAGCGCCCGCTCGATCGCATCCGCGATCACCTCACCGGTCGCATCGGGCGCGACGTAGATGGGGCCGTCGCCGCCGGTCTCGCGGAGCACCGGGATGTCGCTGCACACGATCGGCATGCGGTGCAAGCCCGCTTCCAGCATCGGGATGCCGAAGCCCTCGCTCTCGCTCGGGAACACCAGCACGTCGGCGAGCGAGTACAGGTCGACGACGGTCCCGTACTTCACGCGGATGCCGTGCGCCGCGAGCAGATGCACGCCTTCCACCTTCTTCGCGCGTGCCGCGAGCTCGGCGAGGTACGCCCTGTTGGCCGCGTTGTGCGGTCCCATCGCGCCGGTGACCACCAGCATCGCCGCGTGACCGCGGCGCCGCAGCACCGCCGTCGCGTCGATCGCGGCCTCGACACGCTTGCGCCGCGTGAGCCGCACCGGCAGCAGCAGGAGCGGATCGGCGTCGAAGAGGCGAAGCCGCTCGGCGAGGAGGCGGCCGGTCCGAGCGAGCCCCAGCACCTCGCCGACGTCGATGCCGTTGGTCACGACCTCGACGTCGCGGCGCGCGATGCCGGTGAGCTCCACGAGCTGACGGGCCCGCTCCTCCGACACGGTGACGTAGCGCACCCCCGGGATCGCGCGGGCCACGAGATCCCAGGGCGCCCCCTCACGCCGCAGGGCGGCGTAGCGCTCGTCGAAGTAGGAGAGGTCGTGCGTCCACGCGATGAAGCGTCCGGGGTGCTCGCGCGCGAGCGTCGCGAGCGCGCTGGTGAGCGCGAGGTTGATCGGCATCGTCAGGACGTTGTGCACGACCACGCGGTCGGCGCGCTGCACGTGCGGGCGGATCTTCTGCAGGAGGCGCGCGACGAGCGCGTCGTGCTCAGGCCGTCGCTCGCCGGTCGAGAGCGCGGCGAGGTCGCGTTCGACGGCCGGGTGACGGGAGTCGGCCTCGGCGACGCGGATCACCCGCACCCCGCGTGGCTTCGCGGCACCACGGCCCGCCAGCACCGCGACCTCGCAGCCGGCCTCCCGCAGTGCGGCGGCGTGCGCGGCCATGACCTGCTCGACGCCACCCAGGATCGCCGGCGTCGTGTAGTGGATGAAGAGGACGCGGCGCACGCCGCGCGTCACGCCGGAGCGGCCGTCCTCGTCTGCGCGAGCCGGCCCTGCCCGCCGGCGATGTGGTCGCCCTTCGGGCCGCGGCGGACGCGGAACGTCATGCGCTCGCCGAAGACCTGCATGTCGCGAACGTCGATCCGGTCGAGCCACGGCGGCAGTGCCGGGTCGATGAGCAGCTGCTGCTTCGCGAGGTCCGGCGTCATGCCGAGGAGCGTGCGCAGGCTGAGGAACACCATGCCCGCCGACCATGCCTGCGGGATGCACGAGACGAGATAGTCCGCTGGGCGCGACGAGAAGCGCAGGTCCCGCTGGAAGCCGCAGAAGAGCTCGGGCAGCCGCGCGTCGGGGAACCGGCGCCCGGCCTCGATGAGCGCGCTGGTGATCTCCGCGGCTTCCTCGCGGAAGCCGTACCGCGCGAACCCCTGCGCGATGAGTGAGTTGTCGTGGGGCCACACCGAACCGTTGTGGTAGCTCATCGGGTTGTAGGTCGGGTACGTGCTCGACAGCGTGCGGACGCCCCACCCGGTGTACATGTCCGGTGTCATGAGACGGTGCACGACCGTCGCCGCCCGTTCGGGGCTGGCGATGCCGCACCACAGCGCGTGCCCCGCGTTGCTCGTCACCGCGCGGATCTGTTCCTTGTTACCGTCGAGCGCCTGCGCGTAGCACCCCTCGTCGGTCATCCAGAAGTCACGTTCGAAACGCTCACGCAGCTCGCGCGCCTCGCCGCGCAGGCGGTCGGCGCGCGCCGCGTCGCCGTCGAGCGCGTACAGGTCGGCGAGGCCGACCTTGGCGGCGTAGAGGTACGCCTGGACCTCCACGAGCGCGGCCGGCAGCTTCGCGAACGTGCCGTCGGGATACGAGAGCGATTGGAGCGAGTCCTTCCAGCCCTGACTCTTGAGATCCGACGCACGGGGCCCGTACTCGACGTATCCGTCGCGGTCGGCGTCGCCGTAGGTATCGCACCAGGTGATCGCGCGCTCGGCCGCGGGGAGCAGCTCGCGCCAGAGCTCGCGGTCGGCGGTCCACTTCACCGTCTCGGACACGAGCAGCGCGAACAGCGGGGTGGCGTCGACGGATCCGTAGTACGGACGGTGTGGGATCTCTCCGAGTCGCGCGAGCTCACCGCGCCGCAGCTCGTGGAAGATCTTGCCCGGCTCCTCCTCCGAGAAGTCGTCCACCTTCTGACCCTGGTACTTGGCGAGGAGCCGCAGCGTTCCGCGCGCGATGTCGGGATTCCACCCCAGCGTCTGGTACGCGCAGATGAGACCGTCGCGGCCGAAAGGGACCGCGTACCAGGGGATGCCGGCGGTGGGGAAGGGGCCGCCGTCGTGGAACTCCATGAGCGCGCGGAGGTCGAGCGCGCTGCGCGTGATGAGTCCCTCGTCGAGGGTCTCGGAGCTCGTCGTGTAGCGCGCACAGGAGCGGAGGAAGCGGCGGTACCGCGCGTTGAGCGCGTCGATGGCGTCGTCGAACCGGTCGGGCGACGGCGCGGCGCCCGCGCCGTCCTCGCGCGGGATCACCGCGAGCTCGATGGTGAGCACGCCCTGCGGCGGCAGCTCGCGCTCGATGCTGAAGACGGTCCCGTCGATGCGGTCGGGCGCGGGACGCATCGTGATATCGGTCGTGCGCCGCACCGCGTCGCGCCCCACCCGCTCGAACACGATGCCCCCTTCACGTGCGCCACGCTTGATCTCATGTGGCGCCGCCGCGTCCGCCCGGCGGCCGCGCACCGCGAACATGTCGCGGAACGACGCCTCGAACTCGAGCTCGAGGGCGACGCGCACCGGGCGCGGGTTCGCGTTGAGGACGCCGATACGTTCGCGCATCCCATCCGCGAGGAACCGCGTCCGTCTGATCGAGAGCGCCTCCGCCGCGTGTCTCGCCGTTCCGAGCGTCGCGCCTTCCGAGCGCATGAGCTGGAAGGTCGCGACGTAGTTCTGCTCGGTGTTCGCGGACAGGAGGATCGGGGCCGAGCCGTTCACGCGCAGCGCGTACCCGGACAGGAACTGCGTGTCGTGGTAGTAGAGGCCATAGGGGCTGGCGGTGCCGAGGGCCAGCGACCCGTCGTTCTCGGTTATCAGGACGAGCGCGTCCTCTTTGAGCGAGACGCTCACGCGGTGGACGCGCTCCTCGCTCTGTCCTGGCTGCGGCGCTCGACGAAACGCCGCTTCTCCTCTTCCATCGCGCGAGCGCCGTCTTCGACGACGGCCTCCGACTGCGCCGTGGTCATGTCGCGCACCTCTTCGATGAAGGAGGCGGTCCGCAGGTGATAGAGCGGCAGCAGCGAACGCGCGACCGGTTCGCTCTGGTCGGGACGACGGAGCGCCGCGGCGAGGTGGTCGAACACGATGGCGGCCCAGGCTCGCGAGTCGAGCGTGTCGGGTACGCGCGCGGAGAGGATCTCGCGCCACCCGGCCTCGTGCTCCGCCTTGCCCGCGGCGTATTTGGCGCGCAGGCGCGCCGGATCTGCGGGGATCGCCTCAGGCTCGACCGGCTTCATGTCGCCGACGAGCGGCACGTCCTGTGAGCCCTGCACGCTCGACCACAGCTTCTCGTTGGCCGCGGCGAGGCGAAACAGCGTGCCCACGACCTGAGTGAACATCGGTCCGAGGTCGGCGGCGGGGTCCTTGGGGTCATGCACCTTCGCGCCGAGGAACGCCTGCGCGACCTTGGACCTTCGCGCGATCGCCGTCGTCGTCATGAAGATGTCGATGCCGAAGCGCGCGACGTCGCTGTCCCACACGTCCTCCGCCAGGTACGCGCGCGCCAGATCCGCGTGGAAGCCGAATTCGCCGCCGATCGGCTGGCGCGTCCGGAGCCCGTAGAGCGCTCGCGTCAGCGGATACGCGACCGAGTTGGTGATGGTCCCATCGTGTTTGTGCCGCGCGTACAGCGGGGTCACGTACTCGGCATCGCCCCCCGTGACGGGCGTGATGAGCCGTGCGATCCACTCCGGCGTGATGCTGCGCAGGTCGCTGTCGACGACGGCGCACGCGCGGGCGCCGAGCATTCCGACCGCGGTGAAGATGGCGCGGAACGCCGAGCCCTTGCCGGGGGGACCGATGTAGCGACCGACCGCGACGGGGACGTCCGCGGCGCTTTCGACGACGCGGTCCGGTGTGCCGTCCTCGGAACCGCCATCGGCGTTGACGATCGCGACGCGCGAGCCGGGGAAATGCTCGCGCAGACCCTTCGCGGCGGTCGCGGCGACGTGCCCGATGGTCGCGGCGTTACGGAAGCTCGGGATCCCGACCACGATGTCGGCCGAGCCGATCTTCTTGACGCCGGACCCAAGCCGCTCGTCGAGTGTCCTCTGGTCGTCAGGCATGCGTCCCTCCAGTTGAGTACGCACCCTTCCCCCGCGAGAGGCCATCATACCGACGTGCTCGAAGCGATCGACGCCATCGTCATCCCGTTCCTCGAAGCGCTGTACGAGCGCTTCGGCTACATCGGTGTCGTCATCGCGATGGCGATCGAGAGCGCGGCGATACCGCTGCCGTCGGAGCTCATCCTGCCGTTCGCCGGTTGGAGCGTCTCCAAAGGCTTGACCGAGCCGCTCACGTCGTCGCAGTGGACCTACTGGGGTGCGGTCGTCGCGGGAGTCGTCGGCAACACGCTGGGCTCCGTCGCGAGCTACGCCGTCGGCGCCTACGGCGGCCGGCCGCTCGTCGAGCGCTACGGGAAGTACGTCCTCATCAGCGCCCACGACCTCGAGATGGCCGACCGATGGTTCGCGCGGTACGGCGAGGCCACGGTCTTCTTCTCGCGAATGCTGCCCATCGTGCGGACGTTCATCTCCGTGCCCGCCGGCGTGGCACGAATGCCGCTCTGGCGGTTCACGCTGTTCTCGATCCTCGGCGCGATCCCGTGGGTGATGCTCCTCGTCTGGGGTGGGATGCAGCTCGGCGATCACTGGCTCGAGCTCAAGCACTCGCTCAAGGGTCTCGACTACCTCGTCGCGGCCGTGATCCTCCTCGGCGTCGGCGTCTTCATCTGGCGTCACGTGCGCCGGTGATGGAGGCGCTCGAGAACTTCGACCGCCAGCTCTTCCTCGCCATCGTGACCGCGGTCGCGAACAACGGCCTGCTCGCGGCCTTCGCCATCGCGGTCGCCTATCTCAACTGGAACGGTCTCATCTGGTGGATCGCCGGCGTTCTGGTGGCGCGCGCGCGAGAGTGGGGACGGCGCGGCATTTGGGGCGCGCTCACCGTCTTCTTCGGACTGGTCGACGGCTGGATCGTCGCCGAGCTGCTGAAGCTGGTGGTCCGGCGCCCGCGCCCGTTCGCGGTCGTGCTCGATCTCCCCCCGACGCTCATCACCGAGCCCACGACGTTCTCCTTCCCTTCGGGGGACGCGTCGTTCGCGTTCGGTGCCGCGGTCGCGCTCGGTCGTGTCGCCCCGGCCTGGCGCCTGCCGGCGCTGCTCTTCGCGATCGCGGTCGCGTTCGAGCGTGTCGCGGTCGGCGTCCACTACCCGGTGGACGTGCTCGCCGGAGCGCTGATCGGAACCGTCTCCGGACTCACCGCGCCGCTCGCCGTCGCCCTGCTGCGGCGCCGCGTGCCGTGGCGCGCGTTCGTCGTGCCGCATACGCATTGGGACCGGGAGTGGTACGAGCGCTTCGAGGGCTATCGCGCGCGCCTTGTCCCGATGGTCTCGAAGCTGCTCGACCTGCTGGACCGCGACGCCGAGTTCCGCTCGTTCACCTTCGACGGGCACACGATCTGGGCCGAGGACTACCTGGAGAAGCGCCCGCAGGACCGGCCGCGACTGGAGGCGCTCGTGCGCGCCGAGCGGCTCTTCATCGGACCCTGGTATGTCCTCGCCGACAACCTTCTCGTCTCGGGCGAGTCGCTGCTGCGCAACTTTCAGGAGGGCCTGCGCGTGTCGGCCTCGTTCGGACGAGCGACGCGCGTCGGTTACGTCGCCGACCCGTTCGGGCACCCGGCACAGACGCCACAGCTCCTTCGCGGCTTCGGCTACAGCTCGTACGTGTTCTCGCGCGGCATCGGGGACGAGGGCGAGCGGGTCGGCGCGGAGTTCCGCTGGCAGGCGCCATCCGGCGACCGCGTGAACGCGACGCACCTCGTCGATCACTACTCCGGCGGTCTGCAGCTCGTCGGCGATCTCTCGGAGACGCCGCGACAGCTTCGCGCGCGCGTGCGCCGCCGTCTTGGCCGGATGCTCGACGTGACGACGGCCTACGCGAACGGCAGCTCGCTGCTGTTCATGGTCGGCGACGATCACGTCGATGCGTACCCACGTCTTCCCGAGGCCGTCCGCGATCTGCGCGCGCTCGCCCCCAACGTCGACGCGCGGATCTCGAGCCTCGAGGAGTACGAGGCCCAGATGGCGCAGCCGCGCGGATCGATCGTCGGTGAGATGATCCGAGGCCGTTATCGCCCGATCCTCCGCGGCGTCAATTCGACGCGCGTGTGGATCAAGCAGGAGAACGTCGCCTGCGAGCGCCTGCTGCTGGAGCGCTGCGAGCCCTTCGATGCGATCGCGGGCGGCGTCGCGCGCGACGAGCTCCGCTCGCTGTGGCGCACGCTGCTGCAGAACCATCCGCACGACTCCATCTGCGGCTGCTCCATCGACGAGGTGCACGATCTCGACACGGCGCCCCGTTTCGCGCACGTTCGGCGCGAAGGCGCGGCGCTCGCCGCGCGCCTCGAGCGCGGCCTGGCGGGCTCGGGCGGATCGGCGGTCGTGTGGAGCGCCGTGCCGTGGGAGCGCGACGCGGTCGTCGATCTCGACGGCGTGCCGACGCGTGTGCGCTGCGCTCCGCTCGGCTTCGCGCCCGCCCGGCGTGCGGAGGGCGCCGGCGTCGGCTCCGCGGAGGACGGCGTGATCGAGAACGAGACGCTGCGCGTCGAGGTGGCGACCGACGGGTCGTTCATGGTCGTGGATCGCGCGACGGGCGCACGATCTGGCCCGCACGGAGCGCTCTTGGACGAAGGGGACCGCGGCGACGAATACACCTATTCATACGCGGGGCCGACGATCGGGACGCGCGACCGCGTCGGTACGCGACGCACCACGGTTACGGGCGACCGCGCCACGGTCACCGTCGAGCTCGATCTCCAGCTGCCGTCCGGCCTGCGTGAGGATCGGCTGGCGCGCGCGCCAGACCTCGTCACCTGCGCGGTCCGGTCCGAGATCTCGCTCGACGCGGGTGCGCGCCGCGTCGACGTCCGCATCGTCGTCGATAACCAGGCACGGGACCATCGGCTTCGCGTGCTCTGCGAGACGGGGACGCGGTCGCTGACCCACGTCGCCGGCGCGGCGTTCGCCTGGCTCGAGCGCGAGACGCGCGTGTCGCCGCGACCGGGGTGGGTGGAGCAGCCCACGGCCGAGCGCGCGCTGCACGATCTCGTCGCGGTCGAGGGCCCGACGCGGGGTCTCGCGGTGGGCGTCGACGGGCTGCGCGAGTACGCGGTGCTGCATGACGGACGGACGATCGCGATCACGCTGCTGCGGGCCGTGGGTTTCCTGTCGCGCGGCGACCTCCCCGAGCGCAAGGGTCACGCCGGCCCGGCGCTCGCGACGCCGAGCGCGCAGTGCATCGGCGAGGGCGAATACCACTACTGCGTCGTGCCATTGGGCGGCGACATGAGCCTGGCGCGCGCGGCGCGCGAGATACGCGAGTGGCTCTCGCCGCCTTGGAACGGGCGCGGCGACGACGGCGCCCGGTCCTTCTATGCCGTCGAGGGCGACACCGCTGTCCAACCGTCGGCGCTTCGCGCCGGCCCGGACGGTGCCGTCATCGCGCGCCTGTTCAACCCGTCGCGCGGCACCGCGTCGGCGACGCTGCGTTTCGCGCGCCGCGCGCTCGACGCGCGCGCCGTCGATCTGCGCGAGGGAGAGCTCGCGCTCGGCAACACCGGTCTCGATGTCGTGCGCACCGCGGCGCCGCCGGACGTCGTCGATGGCGCGGTCGCGATACGCCTCGCACCGTACGAGATCGGCACCTATCTCATCGCGCTGGAATGAGCACTCCCGCGCGGCACGATTAGTCGATCGCGCGAGGGTTAGCGCCGGTGATCGCGAACGCGCTCTGATCCCGTCGCGGCCCAACTTCTTCTCGTAACTGCTGCGACCGACCTGACAAGCGGTCCGGTACTGCGCTGTTACCCCACAAGTCCCATCGCGGCGTAGTACGTCATGCATCAGGTCCGAGCTGGTGGGAGGTGTGGGGAGTGGACCGGATGCGTGGCCTTCGCGCGGGGATCTTCGCGCTCGTCATCGCGATCGTCATGACG
>DATEDV010000079.1:0-6948 GCA_035281485.1 Candidatus Limnocylindria bacterium
GGCGATCCGCGCCCGTCTCGTTGATGAACAGCACGCCGCGCCAGTCGCCTTCGCCTGGCAGCTTCCAGGTGCTCCAGGCGACCGGGCCGTCCGCGCCACGAGCCAGACGCGTCCAGCCCGCCGCCGACAGCTGCTGCGCGAACGCGGCCTCGAGGTCGCCCGCGCTCAGCTTCGTCGTCGCGTTCGCCTCCGAGGTCTGGCGATCGTTGCCGGACATGCCGCCCATCCCTCCACCAAGTCGAACGCCGTCCGGCGCACGGAGCGCGGGCAGCTTGTTGGGTCCTCCCGGCGATGGCGCCTGGTTCTGCGTCGAGCACGGTCCCGCCCAGGTGTTCCCGGTACCGATGGCCGGATGGATGAAATCGATGTGCGCTCGCACGTCCTGAGGTGCGGACGACGGGGTGAACACCGTCACTGAGTACCACGGCGGGTTCTCGCCCTTGCAGAACATCCGATTCGACCCGACGACGGCCGGTACGAATCCCCCGCCCTGCATCGGACCGCGGTTCGGCGCCGGCGACCATCCCAGCTTTCCGAGCTCGCGCTCGAACATGCCGGGGACGTCCGTCGTCGACGTCGGTACGTCGAGGACCGCATCGAGGCTCGCGGGAGCGCCGTTGCGGATGCGGAGCACCGATCCGACCAGACGCGCGCCAGTCGGCAGCGGAAGATCGATCTTCGGATCGGGCGGCAGCGCCGCGGGGAAGAGCTGCAGCTCCCACTTCGCGTTGTCCTGCTGTCCGTAGTACGTCGGAAGCAGCAGACGGCTCGCGAGCTCATGCGCCGGATCGGCGCTCTGCGGTGACACACCCTGGCTCGCCGCGCGCTCGCCTGCGGGACGGACCTTGTCGTACGCCACGATGACACCGGCGGTCACGACGATCGCCGCGATCACGAAGACCACACCGCGCACGTCACACCTCCGCGCCGATTGGACGATCCGCGGTGTATGTTCGAAGACGGCATGTAACCAAGGCTCGCGTAACGTAACGACGTCGTAACGCTCGATGGCGACCGACTTGCGTTGTGGTGAGGCTCATGGACACGCTCATCCACGAATTCAGCAGACCGGTCCGCGACGCGGACGGCCACGCCTACCGGGCGCGGGCACTTGGGCGCAAACGCAGCGATGGAACGTGGATCGGGTGGATCGAGTTCAGTCCGCGCGGCTCCGGCGGGATCGTGCGACGCACGAAACGCGAGACGACGCAGCCAAGCCAGAGAGCGCTGACCTATTGGGCCCGAGGCATCGAGCCTGTCTACCTCGAGGGAGCGCTGGAACGCGCGATAGTCAACTCGCGGACAACGGCGCGCTAGCAGGCATCGCGAATGCAACGTGCCCCCTCGTGACCGACCTCATCCACAGCTATCAGGACGTCGTGCGCGACCCCGAAGGACGGAACTACGCCGCGTCGGCGCATGCCGTCGAGCGCACCGACGGCGTGTGGGAGGCCTGGCTCGAGTTCCGCGGCATGGGTCGCGGCGTGACGCTGCGCACGGGTCGGGAGACCGAGCGGCCCGACCATCGCGCGGTGATGCAGTGGGCCGCGACGCTGCAGCCCTCCTACCTCGACGGCGCGCTGCTGCGCGCGACGCGCGTGCGCCTCACGCAGCTCCGGTCACTTCTCGAGGGCCGCGCCGCCTAACGCGCGCCGCTCACCGCAGACCGAACAGACGCAGCAGCTCGCCCGCCGGCAGCGGCACGTGCAGCAACCGATCGAACACCCCGAACACGAGCGCCCAGCACAGCGCCGCGATCGCAAGGCTCGTCGCCCAGCTCTCGCGCGCCGCGAAGCGAAGGTAGGCGAAGGCCGCGACGGGGATGGCGACGAGGAAGCCCAGCAGGTACACGGCCGCGAAGATGCCGAGGAACCACGCTCCGATCTCGGCGGTGCGTCGCCTGCGCTCGCCCGGCGCGAGCGGCGCATCGGCATCGGCGTCGGCCGGCGGCACGACGCTCCTTCCCCGCGCGCCCAGCGAGATGATCGCGAGGAGCACGGCGAGCACGAGCGAGGGCACGGCGATCGCCAGCGGGAACAGCTTGGCGCCCTCGGGAAAGGTCAGCGCCGTCACCGTCGCGTACGCGAAGACCGCGACGAGGACGAGCGCGAACGCAAGCTCCCAGGCCCACCGCGTCGACCGCGCGTGGTTCATGGCGGCGAGCTCGCGCGGCGGCGTCGCCACGACTGGATGTACGGCGAGAACGCGACGGCGATGGACAGGAGCAGCATGAACACGACCGCCGGCCGCGTCAGCCACTCGACGTCATAGCGCGCGACCGAAAGCTGAAGGTAGCTCTCGATCGTGGAGCCGAGGACCAGACCGAGGATGAGCGGCGCGCGCGGGAAGCCGAGCTCGACGAGGACGAGACCGAGGACGCCGAAGATCAGCGCGACGACGACGTCGAACAGCGTGTTGCGCTCGGCGTACGCGCCGAGGAACACGAGGAGGATGAGCGGCGGGACGAGAAGGCTGCCGCGCACGCGGGTGATCGCGATGAGCTGCCGCGCGAGCAGCAGGATCACCGCGATGGCGATGAGGTTCGCGAGCATCATCGTCCACGCCATGCCGAACGTGACCGAGAGGTTCACGGTCAGCATCTCCCGCCCCGGGACGAGCCCCTGGATGATGAAGGCCCCGAGCAGCACCGCGGTCGACACGCTCCCCGGGATGCCGAACACGACGGTGGGGATGAGGGCGCTCGTCCGCTCCGCCGCGGCCGCGATCGCCGGCGCGATCACGCCTTCGACGGCACCGTGACCGAACCGCGACGTGTCGCGCGAGCTCTGGACGGCGTGGCCGTAGGCGACCCACTGCGCGCCGGCGCCACCGATGCCGGGCGCGACGCCGACGAACAGCCCGATGACCGCGACGCGCGCCGCGAGCCAGCGGTGGCGGAGCACGTCCGCGAATCCCTGACGCAATCCGCCGAGCTCGCCCACGTCGCGGCGGGCGATCGAGGTCCGATGCACCGCCAGATCGACCAGCTCGGGGATCGCGAACAGCCCGAGGGTCGCGGGAACGATCCGGATCCCTTCCCAGAGGTAGAGCTGATCGAACGTGAAGCGCAGGCTCGAGGTTCCCGGCGCCTGCCCCACGGTGGCCAGCAGCAGACCCAGGCCCGCGACCACGAAACCCTTCACCGGGGAGCCGCCGGTCAGGCTCGAGATGAACGCGATACCCACGATCGCGAACATCAGGAACTCGGGCGATCCGAACGAGCGCAGGAACGGCTGGATGATCGGGATCGTCACCATCAGGCTGATCGCCCCCACGACGGCGCCGATGAACGCACCGAAGAGGGCCGCACCGAGCGCGCGTCCGGCCTGCCCCAGCTTCGCCATGGGATGACCGTCGACGATCGCGGCCGCCGTGACCGGCTCCCCGGGGACGCCGAAGAGGATCGACGTGATCTCCCCGGTCATCGCGACGACCGATGACATGCCGAGGAGGAACGCGAACGCCTCCGCGGGCTGCATCTTGAAGGTGAACGGGAGCATGAGCGCGAGCGCGGTCGCGCCACCGATGCCGGGCAGGATCCCCACGACGAAACCCGCGGCGATGCCGACGAACATCAGACCGATCGCCGGCCAGGACAGGACCTGTCCCAGGCCGGCGATCAGCGCTTCGAACAAGGGTTATTTCAGAGCGAGAGCTGCCTTGAGGGCGTCGATCGTCGTCTTGTCGTAGCCGAGGAGCTCGTTCACGATCTTCTCGACCGCTGCGCCGTCCTTTGGCGCGATGTCGATCTTCGCCTTCGTGGCCTCCTCCTTGAGCGCCGGGTCCTGCCACGCCTTGATGAACGCCTCGCGGAGCGCCTTCAGGCGATCCGCCGGGACGCCGGGCGGCGCGGTGAAGGACTTGCTGATGACCGAGGGCGCGGTGATCGCCTTCACGAGTGCCTTGTTCACCGTGCCGGTCGCCACGTCCTCGGCCAGGGGGACGTTCGGCAGGTCCTTGATCTTCTCGTCGCCCTGCTGCACGAGCGGGATCATCGTGCCGTCCTTCAGGTTCTGGCCCTGGGTGACGCTCATGCTCTCCCAGGTCCAGCAGCCACCGTTGACCTCGCCCGAGTCCACCGCTCGCGAGATCCCGGTGGTGCCGTTGTAGCCCCCGACGACCTTGATGTTCGCGCCGATGGCGGTGCGCAGCACCTGCGGGAAGTCACCGGTGTTCGAACCGGGCCCGGTGGATCCCGCGATGAACTGCTTTCCGCCGACAAGATCCTGGACCTTCGCGAAGCCCGAGTCCTTGCGTGCGATGCACACGATCGTCGCGGAGAACGTGCTGCCGAGCCACGAGAAGCGCTTGGCGTCGAACTTGATGTCCGCGGCGCCCAGCGCCTGCTGCAGCACCTGGTTCTCGTTGAACACGCCGAAGACGGTGCCGTCCTTCTCGCCGACCTCGTACAGCCAGTTCGCCGCGACGCGGCTGCCCGCGCCGGGCATGTTCTCGACGACGAGCGTCGGGTTGCCGGGGATGAACTTTCCCATGTGGCGCGCGAGCAGACGCGCCGTGGTGTCGAATCCACCGCCAGCCTCGAGGCCGACGATCACGCGGATCGTCTTGCCGCTGTAGAACGCGGCCACGGCCGCATTGGGATCGGCGGTCGCCGTCGCGGCCGCGCCACCCGTCGTGCCCGCGGTGGGCGCGGGCGTGCCGGCACCGCCACACGCCGCTGCGATGAGACCGAGAGTCACGATGAGCGAACGGGCTCCACGCATCGAGCACCTCCATCGTCCGGACCGTCCCACGCGGTCGGAGAAGGCTAATTGTTATACCATTCGCGGCCCGCCAACGAGCGTGCAAACGCGGAGGCCTGTTGCGTGTCGCAGAAGTACGGCTCGGACGTCATCGTCGATCTCCTACAGGCCTTCGGCATCGACTACGTCGCGCTCAATCCCGGCGCGACGTATCGCGGTCTGCACGACTCCATCGTCAATTACGGCCGCGGCAAGCCCGAGATCATCCTCTGCACGCACGAGAAGGTCGCGGTCAACGTGGCCCACGGCTACGCGAAAACGACCGGACGACCGATGGGCGCGATCGTGCACGACGTCGTCGGCCTCCTCCACTCGACGATGGGCGTGTACTACGCGCACCTCGATCGCGTCCCGCTCCTGCTGCTCGGCGCCACCGGCCCGCTCGATCGCGGCCGCCGCCGCCCCGCGATCGACTGGATCCACAGCGCGCAGGTCCAGGGCGAGGCCGTGCGGAACTTCACGAAGTGGGATGACCAGCCCGCGACCGTCGCGGACTTCCCCAACTCGTTCGCGCGCGCGTACCGCATCGCGACGACCGAGCCAGCCGGCCCGGTGTACCTCTGCTACGACGCCGGGCTGCAGGAGGACGCGCTGGACCGTCCGGTGCCGATCGACGCCGTCGTCGCCGCGGGACGCCCGTCGCCGGTGCAGGCCGATCCCGCCGCGCTCGCACGAGCGGCGGACCTCATCGCGCGCGCGAAGCGCCCGGTGATCGTGACCGAGTTCACCGGCCGCCATCCGGACGCGGTCCCGGAGCTCGTCGGGCTCGCCGAGGAGATCGCCGCGGCGGTCGTGGACATGCACGGGCGCGTCAACATCGCGAACCGGCATCCGCTGAACCTGACCGGCGGCGATCCGTTCAAGGACGCCGACCTGATCCTCGCCCTCGACGTGGGCGACCTCCACCGCGCGCTGAACGTGCTCGATCGCGACAGCACGGAGCGCACGAAGAAGCTGCGCGTCGAGCCGGGCACGCCGATCGTGGACATCGGCATGGCCGAGCTGCGGCAGAGCAAGTGGGCGGAGGACCTGGGCGACTTCCAGCCGGTGACGCTCTCGATCGTGGCGGACACGCGACTCGCGTTGCCCGCACTGCGAGCGCTGGTGCGGGAGCGCGGCGACGGTCCGGAGCGCGCAAAGCGCCGCAAGGAGATCGGCGCGGCGCACCGCGCGCTCATGGAGAAGTGGGAACGCGACGCGAAGGCGGACTGGGGCGCATCGCCGCTGACGGCGCCGCGCCTCGCGTCGGAGATCTGGGGCGCGATCAAGGGCGAGGACTGGGTGCTGACCGCGAACACGCTCGAGGACTGGGCACTGCGGCTGTGGGATGTCGACTCACCGAAGCGACATCCGGGGCGCTCGTTCGGCACCGCGACGCAGATCGGCGTCTCGCTCGGCGTGGGGCTCGCGTACCGCGGCACCGACACGATCGTCGTCGATATCCAGCCCGACGGCGACCTCATGTACGACCCGGGGGCGCTCTGGACCGCGGCGAACAGTCGCATCCCGCTGCTCGTGGTCATGTACAACAACCGGGCGTACTACAACGACTTCGAGCACCAGATCCGCGTCGCGCGCCACCGCGGTACGCCCGAGGAGAACGCGCGGGTCGGCCAGGAGATCGACGATCCGGCACCGGACTTCGCGATGCTGGCGAAGAGCTTCGGCTGGTACGCGGAGGGGCCGATCGTGGATCCGGACGCCGCGGGTCCGGCGATCAAGCGCGCGCTCGCGCATGTGAAGGAGAAAAGGATGCCGGCGCTGGTGGACACCATCGTCCGGCGCCGGCGCCCCGCGCGGTTCAGGTAGTCGCTAGGGCAGCTTGATGTCGATCCCGCCGCCGCCCTGCGGAGCGAACACGCCGCTCACGAGCAGGAACACGAGGACGATCGCGACGAGCGCGACCACCATGACGGCCATGATGCCTGATGAACTGCTGCTCTGTTCCATACGGACACCTCCTTGAGAAGCCACGGGCCATCCGTGCAGGTGACGTACCAGCCGAGCGAGCCTCGCTCTGGGGTCAAAGCTGTTCGGTTCGGTCGTGCTGTGACGCGCATCGACGGTCCTCGGCGTTCATTGGAGCGCTCTCAGCTTGAAGCGCTGGATCTTGCCGGTGGACGTCTTCGGCAGATCTGGCAGGAACTCCACCCAACGCGGGTACTTGTACGGAGCCAGCGTGCCT
>DATEDV010000080.1:0-3961 GCA_035281485.1 Candidatus Limnocylindria bacterium
CGCTCCTCCTCGTTCTCATCCGACTCGTCGTCGGATTCGAACTCGTCGGACAGTCGCCAGAAGGCGCTGCGCGCCCTCAGCGCTCCTCCTCGTTCTCATCCGACTCGTCGTCGGATTCGAACTCGTCGGAGTAAAAGCCGAGCTCCTCGGACTTGAACACGGTCACCAGGAAGTCCTCGCGCTCCGGGTCGTGCGTCTGCACGAGCTCCTCGTCGAGCTGATCGATGAGCTGCTGCAGCTCGTCGTCGGTGAGGTCGACCTCGAGCAGCAGCGTGCCGTGCACCTCGAAGCGCCCGTAGTGGATATCGACCCGGCCGATCCGGCGGGCGCCGCCGAAGATCGTGAAGATCTCGCTCGACTCCGTGCGCAGGTTGCGCTCGAAACGCGCCGCTTCCATGGGACGACGACTGTACTAGGTCGGGACCTCGCGCAGCCGGCGCAGGACCCAGTCCGCGAGCGGCGGCATCGCCACATTCGCCGACGCGGCGGTGCTGATCGCGCGCGGCCAGATCCACACCAGGAGCTCCGCGCACGTGATCGCCGCCGCGCGAAGCGCGCGCCGATCCAGACCGGCGACGGTGTCCTCGATGCGTGCGGGCATCGGGGCGTCGGGCGCGTCGAGGACCGCGGTGAGCCCGTACTGGGGATCGGCGATCCGCTCGGCGGCCGCCCACAGCCGCCAGACCTCGGCACGCGCGGCGTCGAGCTGCAGCTTCGCCTCCCACAGCGAGCCGCGCGTGAGGTACTTGGCGCAGCCATCCAGCTTCACCAGCGCGGCGTACATCCACTTCCTGATCTGCTGTTCGCTCGCGGTCGTGGGCTTCGGCTCGCCGTCGATGCGCCCGTCCGGGTCGTACAGGACGACCCAGTCCGGTCGCGGCGTCCAGCGCTCGACCGTGGTCGCGACGACGAGGTCGAACTGCACACCGTTCGCGTACTGCGCGAACGTGTGCTGGTACGGCTGCCGTCCCGGCTCGGTCGGCATGATGATCTCCTGGTACAGGTCGACGACGTCGCCGATGCGACGCACGAGGGCGGCGCTGTCGCGCACCACGTCCTCGAAGTCGCCCTCGGGCACGCCGTAGAGCGCGTCGACGTCCGAGAGCTCGTCCGCCGCACCGCGCCCGATGCTGCAGCCCACCACGAGGACACGGATGCGCGGGTCGCGCGCGGCCTCGCGCAGCAGGCCGCGCATCGCCTCGCGCTGTGACGCGAGCTCGGCGGGCAGCTCGCGAAGCCATCGCTCGGCGTCGGCGTTCACGCCCCGATGCTAGTGACGGTACGCTCCACCGTCGTGACGCATCCGCTCCGTGTCGGGCTCAAGCTCTCGCAGCAGGTCCATCCCATCGAGGCGCAGCGCGAGGCGTGGCGCATCGCGGACGAGGCCGGCTTCGACCACATCTGGCCGTTCGACCACCTCGTCTCGCTGGGGAACGATCCGACGCGCCTCATCTTCGACGGCTGGACGATCCTCGGTGCCGTCGCCGAGAACACGAAGCGCACGCGCATCGGTCTCAACGTGACCGGCAACCTGTACCGTCATCCCGGTCTCCTCGCGAAGATCGCCGTGACCGTCGATCACCTCTCCGGCGGGCGGCTCGAGATGGGGATGGGTGCGGCGTGGAACGAGCCGGAATTCACGATGTATGGGATCCCGTTCCCGGGCGTGGCCGATCGCATTCGCATGCTCGATGAAGCGTGTCGCGTGCTGAAGGCGCTCTGGACGGAGGAGCGCGCGACCTTCAAGGGCCGCTTCTACCAGCTCGACGCGGCGATCGCGGAGCCCAAGCCGGTGCAGAAGCCCTACCCGCCGATCTGGATCGGCGGCGTCGGTCCGAAGCGGACCCTGCGCGTCGTCGCGAAGCATGCCGACGTCTGGAACTCCAACGCGCCGAGCCCGGAGGAGACGGTCAAGCTCACGAAGATCCTCGACGAGCACTGCGCCAAGGTCGGTCGCGATCCGAACACGATCCGACGTTCCAGTCAGCTCCGCGCCGACACCGAGGACGCGGTGCTGCGCATCGCCGCGACGACGATGCGTGCGGGGTTCACTGAGCTGATGCTCTTCCCGTTCGCCGGAGGAGACCTGCGCTCCGGTGTCGAGCGCGCGGCCGCGCTGCTCCCGCGGATACGCGCTCTCGCGGCGTGACCTAACGGCGGCCGAGCCCCAGCACCGAGAGAAAGAAGCTCGCGAAGAACGTCTGCACGCCGAGCGTGATCGCGAGCGATGACACGATCACGGCCCGCAGTGTGAACGAGATGTCGGCGATCGGTCCGAAGCCCTGCTCGCCCCAGATGCCGACCGCGGCGGCCGCCGCGATGACGCCGACGACCACGAGCGCGATGGCGGCGAGGATCCCGGTCTCGAGCGTCACGTAGCGGTACAGGCGCGTCAGGCGCGGATCCTCCGGCATGAGGCCCTCGCTGATAGCGAACGTCTTCGTGAAGACCGCGAAGATCACCGATTGGTAGCCGAGGACCACCGCGGCGGCCGCGTAGATGAGCGTATGCACACCCAGCTGCAGCGACCCGACCGCGCGCTCTCCGGCCAGCAGCCACAGGCCCACCAGCGTCCCGACGATCATCAGCAGCGCACCCGGATACAGGAAGAGCCAGCGCGGGCTGTACAGCAGCAGGAACCGCAGATGCCGCCAGCCATCACGCCACGTGCGCAGATGCGGAGGACGATCGCGCTTGTCCGGCGCGAGCGTCACCGGGACCTCGGCGATCCGCAGTCCGCGCAGCGCTGACTTCACCACCATCTCGCTCGCGAATTCCATCCCGGTCGTGCGCAGGTCGAGCCCGAGCATCGCGGATCGGCGAAAGCCGCGCAGCCCGGAATGGAAGTCGCCCACGTCGCTGCCGAAGAACAGCCGGCCGAGCCAGGAGAGCACCGGATTGCCGAGCCAGCGGTGCAGGAAGGGCATCGCGCCCGGCGCCACGCCGCCCTTGAAGCGGTTGCCCATGACCAGGTCGTAGCCCTCGCGGAGCTTGGCGTGGAAGCGGTCGATCGCCATGAAGTCGTACGTGCCGTCGGCGTCGCCCATCACGACGTATTCGCCCTGCGACGACGCGATGCCGCTGAGCAGCGCGCTCCCGTATCCACGGAGGGGAACCGGCACGACCCGCGCCCCCGCCGCGGCGGCGAGCTCGCGCGAGCCGTCGGTGCTGCCGTTGTCGGCGACGATGACCTCGCCGCGGATGCCGTACTTCGCGAGCGCTTCGCGGGCCTGCGTCACGCAGTCGGCCACGCTCGCCGCTTCGTTGAGGCACGGCATCACGATCGAGAGCTCGACACGCCCTTCCAAACCGCTGGCGATGCTAGCCGGAGACCCCCAGCCGGGCCGTCCGCACGCGATCGACGTCCGCGAACGCACCGATGCGCGCGCGGACCTCGTCGGGGACCGGATCGTCGAGCGTCAGGATCATCAGCGCCTCGCCGCGGGGATGCAGCCGCCCGACCTGCATCGATGAGATGTTCACGTCATGCTCGCCGAGCAGCGTGCCGACGCGACCCACCAGGCCCGGCTTGTCCTGATGCTTCGTGAGCAGCAGGTGGCCTTCGACCGGGACGTCGACCCAGAAGCCGTCGATGAGGACGATGCGCGGCTCACCCTGGACCAGCGTCCCGGAGACCTTCGTGCCGCCGACCCGCACGGTGAGGAGCGCCGCGTAGCGCGCCGTCTCGGTCTCGCGCCGCTCCTCGATGACCAGACCGCGCGCGCGGGCGATCTCCAGCGCGTTCACGAGATTCACCCGCTCCGCACTGAACGTCTCGAGGAGGCCCTTCACGACCGCGGCACGCAGCGGCTCGGCGTCGAGCTCGAGCAGCTTACCGGCGTACGCGATCTCGAGCTTCGCGGGCCGCTCGTCCAGGAGCTGCGCCACGAGCGCGCCGATGCGCTCGCCGCATCGCAGCCACGCGCTGCCGCCCAGCTCATCGGAGGGCGGACGCGGCGCG
>DATEDV010000081.1:0-2443 GCA_035281485.1 Candidatus Limnocylindria bacterium
CGCCGCTCTTGTGCGCGAGCGCGGCACGGAGGCGCTGCTGAAGACGCCGCCGCAGTGGCTCCGAAAGGCCTCGCCGCATTGGGACGCGCTCCTCGCGGCGATCCGCCGCCAACCGGCCGAGGCGATCGCCCAGGCGAGCATCGCCATGGCGAAACGGCCGGACAGTCGGGCGGATCTCGCGACGATCGATGTGCCGACGGCGGTGGTCGTCGGCGAAGAGGACACCATCACGCCGCCCGACATGTCGCGCGCGATGAGCGACGCGATCCCGGGCGCGACGCTGAGCATCATCCCGAACGCCGGACACCTCGCGAACCTCGAAGCCCCGGTGACGTTCGAAACGGCGGTGCGCGCGTGGCTGCGACGAGCGACCTGATCGTCCGCGCGGCGGACGTCGCCCGCGTCTATCCGACCGGCGCGACGGCGGTGGCCGCCCTCGACGGCGTCACGCTCGAGGTGAAGCGCGGCGAGTTCGTCGCGGTGATGGGCCCTTCAGGCTCGGGCAAGTCCACGCTCCTGAACATCCTCGCGGGCCTGGAGCGCCCCACGCGCGGCACGGTCGTCGTCGACGGCGCCGACCTCGCGCGGCTCGATGAAGTCGCGCTGGCCGCGTACCGGCGGGACAAGGTCGGGATCGTCTTCCAGGCCTTCAATCTCCTCCCCCGCTACCGCGTCGTCGAGAACGTCGCGCTGCCGCTCCTCTTCGCGGGGGTCCCGCTCGAGCGCAGGCTCGCGCGTTCGCGCGATGTGCTCGAGCGGCTCGGCATGGGCCCGCGTGCGGATCATCGGCCGAGCCAGCTCTCCGGTGGCGAGCTGCAGCGCACGGCGATCGCCCGTGCCCTCGTGACCGAGCCTGCGCTTCTGCTCGCGGATGAGCCCACCGGCAACCTCGATTCCGCGAACGGAGCGTCGCTCCTCGCGCTCATCGCCGAGCTGCACGCGCGCGGGCAGACGATCGTCCTCGTCACGCACGACGCGGGCATCGCCGCGCGCGCTCAGCGCATCGTGCGGATGCGCGACGGGCGGATCGTGAATTGAGGACTTCCGACCTCCTCTCGCTCGCGCTCGGGAATTACTCGCGGTCGCGGCTGCGCTCCACACTCACGACGCTCGGCGTCGCGATCGGCACGGCGCTCGTCGTCCTGCTCATCGCGCTCGCGACCGGCGCCGAGGACAACGTGAAGCGATCCATCTTCTCGATCGGCGACCTGCGCCTGGTGACCGTGCAGCCGTTCCAGCCTGGCGCGACCGGGCTATCGGCGGTCCCGCGCACGATCTTCGACGAGCACGTGGCGAAGTTCCGGTCGATCCCGCACGCGCAGTCCGTGTATCGGCAGTACGACGCCCCGCTCGGGACGCTGCTCGAGGGCGGTGAGGACGCCGCGATACGGCCACAGGGCATCGAGGCGGGTGCTCCGATCGATCGCGGCGACCTGCTCGCCGGGCGCCATCTCGAGCCGAACGAGCGCGGCGTCGCGGTGATCCCCGGCAACCTCGCCCGTCTGGTGTTCACGACACCCGAGGCCGCGATCGGGAAGAAGGTCACGCTGCGGCTCGGCGGCGCGGTGAAGCTCGGCAGCACGCGGATCAGCGGGAGCGGCACGCCGCGCGAGTACGTCGTGACCGTGGTCGGCGTCTTCGACGAGCAGGCCTCGCAGACCTCGGTGCGTATCCCGCTCGACGACGCGCTGCTGGCCGGTGCGGAGAACCGCGGCCTCACGCCCGACGCGGTCCGGCAGACGACCGGCTACAGCGGCGTCGCCATCGAGTCGGAGGACTCCCAGTACGTCGCGGAGGTCGTGCGTTCGGTGCAGGAGCTGGGCTTCAGCGCGTTCTCGCTGAAGCAGGTCATCGAGCAGATCGACCGCGGGTTCGGCGTCTTCCGCGGGATCCTCGCCGGCATCGGCGCGGTCGCGCTGCTCGTGGCCGCGATCGGGATCGCGAACACGATGGTCATGGCCGTGCTCGAGCGCACGCGCGAGATCGGGATCATGAAGGCGGTCGGGGCGTCGCCTCGCGACATCCGCGCGATCTTCCTCGCGGAAGCCGCGCTGGTGGGCGTGTTCGGCGGGGTCATCGGTCTGGCGCTCGGGTTCGCCGGCGGTCAGGTGATCGAGCTCGTGATCCGCAACCTCAATCCGCAGGCGAGCCCCGCGCCGATCTTCATCGTCGACGTCGCGCTTGCGCTCGGCGCGCTCGGTCTCGCGCTGCTCGTGAGCCTCGTGGCAGGGTTCCTGCCGTCGCGACGCGCGATGCGCATGAGCGCGCTCAGCGCCTTGCGGTACGAGTAGCCCTTAGTCCGACGAGAACCTCGCTTCAGGCAGGCCCCCTCTGCTGGAGGAGCCGCGCTGCGCGCAGGTCGATGTCTCCGGCGCGCGCAGGGTCGTCCGCGGTCCACACCTCCGAGAGCACGGCCTGCGCGAGGGCCCAGAGCCGGATGCGC
>DATEDV010000082.1:0-9548 GCA_035281485.1 Candidatus Limnocylindria bacterium
GCGCCGGACGAGATGATCCACCAGAAGTCGGCATGTGCGAGGCGCGTCCGCACGCGATCCCAGCGCTGGCCCGTCGGCCTCTTGCTCGTGCCGTACTCACCGCGCTTCGGCACGCCGAGCGGCTCGCCGATTGGGTCGGCCACATCGCAAGAATAGGTTCGGTCTCACGCGTGATACGCACATACACTTGATGTGATGCAGGCTCCTCTGAGCGTCGACCTGAACCTCCCCGAGGACCGCGTCGGACCGCGCCCGCGGCGCAGATCGAAGCGCGTCTGGGTCGGCGGCACGGCCATCGGCGACGGCGCGCCGATCGCGGTGCAGTCGATGTGCACGACGCTCACGCACGACCTCCAAGCGACGATCCGGCAGATCGAGCAGCTCCAGGCTGCGGGCTGCGAGATCGCGCGCGTCGCCGTACCGGACAAGCGTGCCGGCGAGGCGCTGAAGGAGCTCGTGCGGCGCTCGATCCTCCCGGTGGTCGCGGACATCCACTTCGACTACCGGCTCGCGCTCATGGCGCTCGACGCCAAGGTCCACAAGCTCCGCCTCAATCCGGGGAACATCCACAACAAGGACGGCGTGCGCGAGGTCACGAGGCGCGCGAAGGAGCAGGGGACGCCGATCCGCATCGGCGTGAACCACGGCTCGATCGGCGATCGTCAGCCCGGCGACATCCGCGACGAGGCGCAGCGCATGGTCGACCTCGCGATGAGCGAGATCAAGATCCTCGAGGACCTCGACTTCGACGACATCGTCGTGAGCGTGAAGGCGTTCGACGTCCCGACCATGGTGGCGGCGTACCGGCGTCTCGCGAAGGCCGTCCCGTATCCGCTGCATCTCGGTGTCACGGAGGCCGGGACCCTCGTGTCGGGGTCGATCCGCTCGACCGCGGGCATGAGCGTGCTGCTCTACGAGGGGATCGGGGACACGATCCGCGTGTCGCTCTCCGAGGACCCGGTCATGGAGGTCAAAGCGGGCTTCGACATCCTGAAGTCGCTCGGCCTGCGCGACAAGGGACTGACGCTCGTCGCGTGCCCGTCGTGCGGTCGCGCCGACATCGACCTCATCCCGCTCGCCAAGGTGGCCGAGGAGCGGCTGCGCGCGCTGCCCACGCCGATGAAGGTCGCCGTGATGGGCTGTGAGGTGAACGGACCTGGCGAGGCAAAGGATGCCGACGTCGGCATCGCCGGCGGTGTGGGAAAGGGCGCGATCTTCCGCAAGGGCAAGGTCGTTGGCGTGTACCCCGAGGATGAGCTCATGGACGCGCTGCTCGCCGAGATCGACAAGATCCTCGTCGAGAACGGCAAGGAGCCCTACTCGGAAAAGGCGCCGAAGCTGACGCACGCGGGTCAGCTGACGCCGGGTCGCAGTGTCCCAGCGGGACAGCGAGGCTAGCTCTCAGGGCGGGCCGACGGCGTCCGACGGGGGCGTCGTCCAGATCCATCGCGCGGCGCTCCGCGGGGTGGACTTCCGCAAGGCCCGCTTCCAGCAGTTCGACCTCGGCGGGAGCCTCTTCGAGCGCTGCGAGTTCCGGGGGCTGCGCATCGACAAGCGTTTCGCGCCGATGCTCGTCGCAACGCCGCGAAACACGTTCCGCGACTGCCACTTCGACGGTGCGGACCTCCGGCGGACGCACCTCGGGCAGTCGCGATTCGAGCGTTGCACCTTCGACGACGCGCTGCTGGAGGGCTGTCACGCTGAAACGGCCGAGTTCGTCGACTGCCGCTTCGCGGGTCCGATCGACGGAGTGACGTTCCATGGCGTTCCGCCCAGCACAGAGCGCCTCGACCCACCACGCAAACGAAACGAGTTCCGGGGCAACGACTTCCGCGACGCCGAGATCGACGACATCGTGTTCGTCGGCTGGATCGACTTGCACGCGCAGCGCTGGCCCGACGACGAGATATACGTGAACGTCGACAACTTCCGCCGCAGGCTCGGCAAGGCGCGGGCGGAGGTGAAGGACTGGTACGAGCGCGACCGCGGCCCGGCGCTCGCGATGCTCGACCACCTCGCGAAGCGTTGGCGAGATCAGGACCACGTCTTCACCCGGCGCTGGTCCGCGCGGGTGGCGGCGCCCGACCGCGTGCAGGCGCGGGTGTGGGAGCTCCTCGAGCACGCCTGAGCGCGTCGGGGGTCGCTAGTATCTCGTTCATGCGTTCGCGAGGGTCCACGTACCGAATCCCGCGCTAGCCGGAGCCGCACAGGCTCCGGCATCGACGCGCGCGGCCAAATACGACCCTCGGAGTTGACCCTATGAGACAGTCGACGTTATTCGGACGCACGCTCCGTGAAGCGCCGAGCGAGGCGCAGACGCCGGGCCACCGGCTGATGCTGCGCGCCGCGATCGCGCGGCCCCTCGCGTCGGGCCTCTACACGTGGCTGCCGCTGGGGTTCCGCGTCGCGAAGAAGATCGAGCAGATCATCCGCGAAGAGCAGGACCGCATCGGCGCGCAGGAGATGGAGATGCCGGTGTTGACGCCCGGCGACCTCTGGCGGTCCACCGGACGCTGGGACATGCTCGAGCCGATCACCTTCCGCACGACCGATCACAACGGCCGCGACTTCATGGTGAGCTACACGCATGAGGAGGCCGTGCACCTGCACGCGATGAGCGAGATCCAGTCGTACCGGCAGATGCCCGCGATGGTCTACCACTTCCAGTCAAAGGGCCGCGATGAGGCGCGCCCGCGCGCCGGCCTGCTCAGGGTGCGCGAGTTCGTGATGAAGGACGCGTACTCGTTCGACGTCGATGACGCCGGTCTCCAGCGCAGCTACATGGCGCAGCACCGTGCGTATGAACGGACCTTCGAGCGGATGGGCCTGGACGCGATCAGCGTCGAGTCCGACACCGGAGCGATGGGCGGTGACGTCGCACACGAGTTCCAGGTGCTTGCGGAAGCCGGCGACGACCGCATCGCGTTCTGCTCGAACTGTGACTACCGAGCGAACCTCGAGAAGGCGACGCGCCACGTCGCCGGGACGACGGCAGCTGCTGACGGCCGGCCGGAGACGATCGACACGCCGGGCAAGACGACGATCGAGGACCTGCAGGCATCGCTTGGGCAGCCGGCAGCGGCGTTCCTGAAGACGCTGCTGCTGCGCGACGCCGCCGGTGGCGTCGTGGCGATCGTGCTGCCGGGCGACCGCGACATCAACGAGGCCAAAGTGCGCAAGCTGCTGACGACCAGCGAGGTCAAGTTCGCGAACGACGCCGACTTCGCGACCGTGGGAAGCGTGCCTGGGTATATCGGCCCCGTCGGTCTCAGGGCGAGGACGCTCGTCGACGTATCGGTCGACGGGCGCGCGTACATCGCGGGAGCGAACAAGAGAGACACGCATCTGCGCAACGTCGTGGCGGACCGGGACTTCAAGGGTGAGCGGGTCGACGTCCACGACGTGCGCGAGGGTGACCTGTGCCCGCGGTGCCAGACCGGAACGCTGGCGATCAAGCGCGGCGTCGAGGTGGGCAACATCTTCGCGTACGGCACCTATTACTCGAAGAAGATGAACGCGACCTTCCTCGACGCCGATGGGACGCGCAAGCTCTTCGTCGGGGGCAGCTACGGCATCGGCATCGGCCGCGCGGTCCAGACGATCATCGAGACGCACCACGACGACAAGGGCATCATCTGGCCGATCACGGTCGCGCCGTTCCACGTGCACGTCATCGCTCTGCCGTCGAACGACGAACAGGTGCGGAACGCCGCTGACGCCCTCGTCACGGATCTCGAGCGCGCGGGCGTCGAGGTCCTGTACGACGACCGCGAGGAGACCGCGGGCGTGAAGTTCGCCGACGCGGACCTCATCGGTATCCCTTTCCGCGCGACGGTCTCCAAACGCAGCCTCAAGGAGGACAAGGTCGAGCTCAAGCCGCGCGCGGCGAGCGAGGCCGAGCTCGTGCCACGCAGCGCCGCGGCGGAACGGATCGCGGCCACGGTCCGCAGGGCGCTCGGGTGAAAGGCGACGGCCAGAAGCCCGTGCGCGAGCGACCCCGGGACGTGAACCCGTCGGGCCAGGAGCGCGATCGCTCGCTCGAGGCCACGCTCCGACCGCAGAGCCTGGCCGACGACGAGTACATCAATCAGGACACGGTCAAGGGCAAGCTACGGATCCAGGTCGAGGCGGCGAAGCGCCGTGGCGAGCCCCTCGAGCACGTCGCCCTGTACGGCCCGCCGGGGGTGGGGAAGACGTCCCTCGCGAACGTCATGGCGCACGAGCTCGGTGTGCCGATACGGATCACCAGCGGCCCGGCGATCGAGCGGGCCGGCGACCTCGCGGCGATCCTCACGAACCTGCAGCCGGGCGAGATCCTCTTCATCGATGAGATCCATCGCCTGCCGCGCGTCGTGGAGGAGGTCCTGTACCCGGCGATGGATGTCTACCAGCTCGACATCGTCATCGGGAAAGGCCCGGGAGCCCGCACGCTGCGTCTCCCGCTGCCGCGCTTCACGCTCGTGGGCGCGACGACGCGCATCGGCCGGCTCTCATCGCCGCTGCGCGATCGTTTCGGGGCCACGTACAAGCTCGATCACTTCGCGACCGACGCGCTCGAGAAGGTCGTCCGCCGATCCGCGCGGATCCTCGGCATCGAGATCGAGCCGGCCGCGGCACATGAGATCGCGCGACGCTCGCGCGGCACGCCGCGCATCGCCAATCGCTGGCTGAAGCGGGTACGTGACTTCGCGGAGGTCCGGCACGATGGCGTCGTGACCCTCGCGGTCGCGCGCGAGGCGCTGGCCGCGCTCGAGGTCGACGACAAGGGCCTCGATGCGGTCGACCGCACGCTGCTTGCCGCGATCGTCGAGAAGTTCTCGGGCGGGCCCGTCGGACTCGAGACGCTGGCGGCCGCGCTGAGCGAGGACGCTGAGACCATCGAGGATGTGTACGAGCCCTACCTGATGCAGGAGGGCTATCTCAAGCGCACGCCCCGCGGCCGCGTCGCGACCGAGCACGCGTACCGGCACCTCGGGCGCACCCCACCGAGCGGCGGGACGCTGTGGGACGGTGCGCAGCCGGACGACGCGGCGAGGACGGAGGAGTGACGGCAGAGTCCGAGTTCGGCCTCGAGCAGGCGATCACCCGCAACGAGCTCGAGCTCCACTACCAGCCGATCTTCGAGATCGACGGTAAACGGATCCGCGGCGTCGAGGCACTGGTCCGCTGGAATCATCCCCGGAAGGGACTCATGTCGCCCGCGCAGTTCCTGCCGACGGCCGAGCGCGAGGGCCTCATGCACGAGCTCACCGCGTGGGTGCTGCGCGAGGCGCTGCTCCAGGCCAGCGTCTGGCGCAAGGACGGGGTGGGACTCAACGTCTCGGTCAACATCGCCGCGAGCGATCTGAACGACCCGCGCTTCGTGCGTCTGCTCGATCGCACGCTGCACGTGACCGCGGGACGATCGACGTTCAGCGCGGAGATCCGGGCGGAGGAAGCGACCGGCGCCTCGGGCTCGGGGCTGCGTGACCTCAGCGCGCGCGACATCCCGATCGCGCTCGACGACGTCACGAGCGTGATGCAGCTCGATGGGGCGACGCAGTGGCCGATCGACACGGTCAAGCTGGGTCGCGACGTCACGGCGCGCGTGCTCGATGACCCGCGAGCGGCGGACACCGCGCGCGGCATCGCGCGATTCGCCGCGGACCGCGGGGTGGCGCTCATCGCGGTCGGCGTGGAGGACCAGTCGATGCTGTCCTTCGCGGAGACGCTCGGCTGCGACGGGGCGCAGGGCTACGGCCTCGCCAAGCCGATGCGAAGCGAGACGCTTCGACGCTGGGCACAGGGGCGGGTGTGAGGCGGAGCCTCGCGGTCGCGGTGGCCGCGCTCGTGGCGTGCGGCGCGCCGGCGACGGCGCCGGACCGGACGCCGGCTTCCACCGCCAGCCGGACTCCCGGCGCGACGTCTCAGACGATCGCGCCGACGCGATCACCGACACCGACGCCCTCGCCGCGCCTCGGACCGGCGGTGCTCGAGAACGTGCAGCTCATCGCGGCGGGTCTCGAGGTGCCCTGGGCGATCGCTATCGCGCCGGACGGCAGGATCTTCGTGACCGAGCGTCCCGGGCGCGTGCGCATCGCGCGGCTGGGCGGTGGTGGCCTGCAGGCCGAGCCGTGGGCCCGCGTACCCGCGCGTGCCAATCCCGACGCGGAGCGTGGCCTTCTCGGCATCGCGCTCGATCCGGACTTCGCCCGCACGGCGTTCGTGTATCTGTACTACTCGTACGCCGGGCCCGGTGGCGCGACGCTCAACCGTCTGGTCCGGCTGCGCGACGCGAACGGCGTGGGAGTCGACGAGACGATCCTCGTCGACAACATCCCGGGCGCCGCGAACCACGACGGTGGGCGCATCGCGTTCGGACCCGACGGCAAGCTTTACGTCGCGACGGGGGACGGCGAGGTCCAGAACCGCGCGCAGGATCGCGGCTCGCTCGGCGGAAAGATCCTCCGGCTGGAGAAGGACGGGAGCGTGCCGGCGGACAACCCGTTCCCCGGGTCGCCGGTGTATTCGCTCGGCCATCGCAACGTCCAGGGCATCGCCTTCCATCCGGACACCGGAGTGCTGTATGAGACAGAGCACGGGCCGAGCGGCTTCTTTCCCGCGTGCTGCCAGGACGAGGTCAACCGCATCGAGCCGGGCGCCAATTACGGCTGGCCGCTCGTGACGGGCCGCGCCGGTGACCAGCGCTTTCGCGATCCGATCCTGTCCAGCGGCGCCACCGACACGTGGGCGCCGTCGGGAGCCGCATTCGCGACGCGACCGGGTCCGCTGCGCGGCTCGTTCCTCTTCGCGGGTCTCCGCGCGCAGCACCTGCATCGCATCGTCCTCACGCCCGACGGCCGTGGTGTGGCGTTCGAGGAGCGATTGCTCGTCAACCAATATGGCCGGCTCCGCGATGTGTACGAGATATCGACCGGTGAATTCCTCGTGCTCACGAGCAATCGCGATGGGCGCGGAAGGCCGGCCGCCGACGACGATCGCATGCTGCTGGTGACGCTCCGCTGAGCGATCGCTGAGTACACGAGCGTGAGACAATCGACGCGATGGACGGTATCGGACGCGCGCTCGTCATCGCCGGAGTGGTCATCGCCGTGATCGGGCTCGCGCTCGTCTTCGCCGACCGGGTGCCCTTCATCGGGCGTCTTCCGGGCGACATCGCGCTGCGCGGAGATCGCTGGACGGTCTACGCGCCCATCGCGACCTCCATCGTCGTCAGCCTCGTGCTGACGGCGGCGCTCTCGTTGTTCGCGTGGCTCGCTCGGCGCTGAGCGGGCCGGAAAGGACGCAGATGTCCGCTGACGAGATCAAGACGAAGGCCGAGGAGACGGAGAAGGCCGCGTCGCCGATCGTCGCCGAGGCCGAAAAGCAGGAGAAGATCCTCAACGCGCTCCAGGCCGTGCTCGACCCCGAGATCGGGTTGTCGGTCATCGACCTCGATCTCATCCGCGAGGTGGTCTTCACCCCTGACGAGGCCGAGGTGAAGATGGTCCTGACGACGCCGTTCTGCCCGTACGGGCCGATGCTCATCAATCAGATCCAATCGGTGTCGGAGCAGGCTGCCGAGATGCCGGTGAAGGTCACCGTGCTACCCGACCACTGGGAGCCGCCGCCCTGGCTGCGCTAGCCCCGAAGCCTCGGTCGCGCAGCCACTTCGCCGTCAAGTTCGCGGCCGGCGCGATGCGCATCGCGGCGATCCTCGTGCTGGTCGCGGGCGCGGCCGGCGTCTACGGGGCGAGCCAGTACCAGCTGCCGGAGGGTTCGGTCCCGCTGTTCACAGGTGTCACCGTCGCCGCCGGCATCGTCGGTTTCGTCTTCGCGCTCATCTTCGCGCTGGTGCTCTGGGGATTCGCCGACGGGCTCATCCTGCTGGCCGATGTCGACGACGCGCAGCGCGCGACGCAGCGCCAGCTCGCCGACCTCACACTCGCCCAGCGCACTGCACGCGGTCCGTTCCACAGCGAGGTCGTCGCCGCATCGAAGGCGCCCGAAGGCTGATCTGCGGGGACGCCTCAGCGCGCCGCGCGGCGCCTGACCGTCTTCGCGTCCGTCGCCGGTCGAGCGGCGCCCTCGGCGGACCGAGCGAGAACGAACAGCAGGTCCGAAAGTCGGTTGAGCCACGGCAGCAACACGTCCCCTGACACAAGGTCGGCGTCGACGCAGGCGACGACGCTGCGCTCCGCGCGGCGCGCGACCGTGCGGGCGTGGTCGAGGGCGGCCGAGACCGGCTCCTCGCCGGGCACGACGAAGCGTCCCGCGATCGGCGTTCCTGCCTTGAGCGTTTCCAGTGACGCCTCGAGCTTGGAGACAGCGGCGCCGTTCAGCCGCGTCCCGAGCCGCGCCACCTCGCTCTTCGGTGTCGCCACCTCGGCCATGGCGACGTACAGGCCCTGCTGAAGCTCCAGGAGCTGCTTGCCCACTGCGGACCCCGGCGCGAGCGCGCGCGCGACGCCGATCGCGCTCTGTGCCTCGTCGAGGTCCCCGAGCGCGCCGATGCGTGGATCGGTCTTGCGCACGCGACCCTTCCCGAAGAGCGACGTGTCGCCTGCGTCGCCGGTGCGGGTCGTTACGCGCGCCGAGTCGCGTCTACCTGCTGGCACGCGCGAGAGCATACGAGCGACAAACGCTATGCTCGCTGTCGTCCGGAAGCTTCCACCGGACGGGAGGGATAGCAATGCCGACCGGTCGAGGCGAGGCCAAGGACAAGAAGGCCAAGAAGAAGTCCAAAGAGCAGCTCGAGAAGGAGCTGAAGAAGAAGTCCGTGGCCGCGCCGGTCCAGCCCATGACGATCGAGCTCGTACCGCGCAAGCGCAAGGAGAAGGACTGGTAGGCGTCCGGCGATGAGCATCGCCTGACCGTCTGCTCCGCCCGGCTTCGCCGGGACGTACCAACTCGCTGATGGCGCCGGTGTGTCGCAAGCCGGCGCCGTTTTTCTTGCCGGAAGCTAAGGTGTGTGAGGACGGATAGATGGCAGTGACAGAGAAGACGCGGGCGATCGATCAGGCGATCCTGCAGATCGAGAAGCAGTTCGGGAAGGGTTCGATCATGAAGCTCGGCGCGAACGCCGAGGAGAAGGTCGATGCCATCCCGAGCGGTTCGCTCGCCCTGGATCTCGCGCTCGGCGTGGGCGGCTATCCGCGCGGGCGCGTCGTTGAGATCTACGGCCCGGAAGCCTCGGGCAAGACCACGCTCACGCTGCACGCGGTCGCGGCGGTGCAGCGCGCGGGTGGCACCGCTGCGTTCATCGACGCCGAGCACGCGCTCGACTCCCAGTGGGCGCGCGTCTGTGGCGTCAACATCGACGAGCTGCTCATCTCGCAGCCCGACAACGGCGAGCAGGCGCTCGAGATCACCGACACGCTCGTGCGCTCCGGCGCGGTCGACCTGGTCGTCGTGGACTCCGTCGCCGCGCTCGTCCCGCGCGCCGAGATCGAGGGCGAGATGGGCGACGCGCACATGGGTCTGCAGGCGCGTCTCATGAGCCAGGCGCTGCGCAAGCTCACCGGCTCGATCTCGAAGACGAAGACGACCGTGATGTTCATTAACCAGCT
>DATEDV010000083.1:0-4069 GCA_035281485.1 Candidatus Limnocylindria bacterium
CACGCCGTCCGGAGGCGGCAAATACAAGGGCTCGCTCCTCGTGCAGCTTGGTCCAGTCCGGCTGGTCCTCGACGGCGATGTCGCGCTCACGGCCTCCGACGAAGCCGCTGGGAAGGCATCGGTGCGCGCGGACGCGAAGGACACGCGCCTTGGCGGCACGGTCCGAGCGACGATGGACCTCGCACTCAGCGACAAGGGCGAGGACACCGAGCTGCGGATCACCAGCGACGTGCAGATCGCCGGTCGGATCGGCGAGTTCGGCCAGCCGGTGATCCAGCGCAAGGCCGACCAGCTCATGGCCCAGTTCGCCGAGTGTCTGGCGCGCACGCTGAGGTGACGGCTCCGCCCGCACCGGATCGGTCCGCGCACCGTCTCGCAACACCGGAGGCGCCCGATATCTTCGAAGCGCCCGAGTGGCGGATCGAAGGACGCGACAAGGTCACCGGGGCGGCACGCTATGCGGCGGACATCAAGCGACCGGGGATGCTTCACGCCGCATTTCTCGGCAGCACCTACCCGCACGCGCGCCTGGTCTCCGTCGACGTCGCTCAGGCTCGCGCCATGCCCGGTGTTCGCGCGGTACTGACCGGCGCGGACGTGCGGCCGGCGCGCTTTGGCCGCCGCATCCAGGACTGGCCGGTGCTCGCGTGGGATCGCGTGCGCTTCACCGGCGACCGCGTCGCCGCGGTCGCGGCGGACACGCTCGAAGCGGCGGAGGAGGCGGTCGCGGCGATCGCCGTCGAGTACGAGGAGCTTCCGGCGGTCTTCGATCCGGAGGCGGCGCTCGCGCCGGATGCGCCGGTGCTCCATCCGGATTCCGACGACTACAAATACTTCGGCGGCGCGCGACCGGCGCGTCCCCATCCGAACGCGCAGGGCCATGTCGTACACGAGCACGGTGACGTTGGCGCGGGCTTCGAGAGCGCCGCCGCGGTGCTCGAGCACGAATTCAGCGTCCCGCGTGTCCATCCGGCGTACATCGAGCCGCACGCGAGCCTCGTGTGGCTCGAAGGCGACACCGTCCACGTCGTGACGACGAACAAGGCGCCGTTCTCGCTCCGCGATCAGATGGCCGTGACCATCGGCGTCCCCGCGGAACGGATCGTCATCGAGACGCCGCACGTCGGCGGCGACTTCGGCGGCAAGGGACTCTCGCTCGATGAGTTCGCGCTCTACTTCCTCGCGCGCGCGACGGGAAGGCCCGTGCGCTCGGTGCTCCGATACACCGATGAGCTGCAGCTCTCGAACACGCGGCACGCGGCGCGGATCCGTCTGCGCACCGCGGTCGATCGCGACGGTCGCATCACCGCGCATCAGGCGCGTGTCGTCTTCGACGGCGGCGCGTATGCGGCCGGGAAGCCGGTGGCCGGCCTGCTCCCCGGCGGACCCACGCTGACGCTCGCCGGCTATCGCGTACCCGCGGCGCGCGTCGAGGCCGTCGCGGCGTACACCAACAGCCTGCCCGCCGGCCATGCACGTGCGCCGAGCCAGCCGCAACACACCTTCGCGGTCGAGTCGCATCTCGATCTCATCGCACGCGCGCTGCAGATCGATCCGGTCGAGCTGCGATCGCGGAACGCCATCCGCGCCGGCGACACCGATGTCGAGGGCGCGGTATGGCACGACTCGCAGGCGGGCCGCGTCCTGGCGACGCTCCGTGCGGCGTCGCAGTGGGGAAGTCCGCTCCCGAACGACCACGGGCGCGGTGTGGCGTTCTCCGCGCGCCACGTCGGCCGCGGCAAGACCTCGCTGACCGTCACGCTCACGACCGACGGGATCGTCGAGGTCTTGACCGGCGTCGCGGATCAGGGCGGCGGAGCGCACACGATGATCCAGCGCGTCGTCGCGCGCGAGCTCGGTATCGATGTGTCGCGCGTGCGCGTGCGGCAGGGCGATACCGGCAAGGCCAACGTGGATCCGGGCGTCGGCGGCAGCCGGGTGACGCCCGTCGCCGGCAACGCCGCGCTCGACGGCGCGCGCAAGCTGAGCGCGCGTCTGCGTGAGCTTGGCCTGACGCTCGGCGATGCAGCACGCGCGGCGGCACCCATCACGGTCACCGGGGAGGGCGAGCAGAACGAGCACCTCTACGGCGTCTACGCGTACTCGATCGAGGTCGCCGTCGACCGGCCGACGGGGTCGCTCCGCGTCGTCGATGCGGTGCTGGTCGCGGACGTCGGCACCGTCATCAACCCGGTCGCGGTGCGCGGCCAGCTGGAGGGCGGCTTCGTCTTCGGCCTCGGTCAGGCCGTCATGGAAGAGCTGCGCCTCGACGAAGGGCGCGTCATCACGACCAATCTGGGCGACTACAAGATCCCGACGATCGCCGACGTACCGCCGCTGCGCCTCGTGCTCATCACCGACGCGCCCGGACCCGGTCCGTTCGGCGCGAAATCGGCCGGAGAGCTGGCGAATCCCGCGGTCGCGGCCGCGATCGCGAACGCGGTCGAGGCCGCCGTCGGCGTGCGCGTCACGTCGCTGCCCATCACCGCGGAGAAGATCCGTTCGGAGCTCGCGAAGCGCGAGGACCACCCCGCAATGCCGTCCCAGGGTACGGCCGGTAGCACGCCCGCCCGTCGCTAGTATTCGGACGATCGATCGGAGGCGTCATGGCGCAGTTCAACGACAAGGTCATGCCAAAGGACTTCGCGAAGATGCCGCCCGAGTACAGGGATCTCCTGATCCGGTTGCTCACGATCCAGGCGGACTGTGAGATCGGCGGGCCGCATATCTACGTCGACCACTGGACGCTGCGCGCGCCCACCGTGGACGACCAGTGGCGGGTCGCGCGCATCGCGGCGGAGGAGATCGACCACTGCCGCAAGATGCTGCGACTGCTCAATCTGGTCGACGTCGATCGCTCCGACATCCTCGAGCGACCACGCAGCAAGCGCGAGGTCGACGCGTTCAAGGAGGACATGCCGACGTGGGCGGATTTCGCGGCGTTCGGCTTCCTGATCGACAAGGTGGGCGAGTACCAGCTCGAGGAGATGGTGGGATCCACGTTCGCCGCGATCGACGACACGCTCCCGGTGATCCTGCGCGAGGAGAAGGGCCACGTCGCGTACGGCGAGCAGCAGCTCGAGAAGCTCGTGAAGTCGGGTGCCGACGGCAAGTCGCAGGCGCAGGCCGCGATCGATAAATGGTTCGTCGTCGGGCTGGACATGTTCGGAAAGTCCGGCTCGGCGCGGACAGAGCGCTACCTCGAGTGGGGCTTGAAGCGCCGCACCAACGAGGAGGCGCGCCGGCAGTACATCGCCGAGATGGAGCCGAAGATCGCGGCGCTCGGCCTCGTCGTCCCGGACCGTCTGCAGGGCAGGAAGTACCTCTAGCGGACCCGCGCGCGTGACGGCTGAGCCCTTCAACCTCTCGGCGGTCCTCCTCGACGAGCATCTCGCCAGCGGCCGCGGCGACCGCCCGGCGCTGCGTTATCAGGGCGCGACGCTCAGCTACCGCGACATATCGCGGCTCGTCGCTCGTACGGGCTCGGGGCTGCGGTCGCTCGGCGTCGAGATGGAAGATCGCGTGGCGCTCCTGCTGCCCGACTCGCCGGAGTTCATCGCGACATTTCTCGGTGCGATCCGCACCGGTGCGGTGCCGGTGACGCTATCCACCTACCTCACGAGCGACGACTACGCGGAGCTGCTCGCCGACTGCCGGGCCCGCGTCCTCGTGATCCACGCAGACGTGATGCCGCGCATTGCCGCGATCCGCGGTGGGCTGCGCCATCTGCGTCACGTGGTCACGGTCGGGGATGAGCGGTCCGGCGACGTCGGATTCGACGCGCTCACGCGCGCGCAACCCGACGAGCTCGCGCCAGAGGCGACGACGGCCGACGACATGGCGTTCTGGCAGTACTCGAGCGGCACGACCGGGCGGCCGAAGCCCGTCGTCCATCTGCACGGCCGGGCGGCGACGCCGGCGGATCTGCACGGCAGGCACGTCGTCGAGCTGCGGCCGGACGACCGCGTTCTCAGCGTCGCGAAGCTGTTCTTCTCGTACGGGCTCGGCAACTCCTGCCTCATCCCGCTGAGGAAAGGCGCGTCGGTCGTCCTCATGCCGGCGCGGCCCG
>DATEDV010000084.1:0-4003 GCA_035281485.1 Candidatus Limnocylindria bacterium
TCTTCGGTGCCGACACGCAGCAGACGCCCTCGGAGGCTGAGGTCGGCGCGCCCATCCTGATCGTCGGCGCCCGCGGGACCCTCGGACGCGCTTTCTCCCGGGTGGCGGCGGAGCGCGGCCTCCACGCCGTGGCACTCGGCCGCGGGGACATCGACATCGCGCACGTACCGTCGGTGGCGGCCGCGATCGAGCGCATCCGCCCCTGGGCGATCGTGAACGCCGCCGGCTATGTGCGCGTCGACGACGCCGAGGGCGATCCGCGCTGCCAGCGCGAGAACGCGCTGGGCGCGCTCTGCCTCGCTCGCGCGTCGAGCCACTACGGCGTCAAGCTGGTCACCTTCTCGACGGACCTGGTGTTCGACGGCGCGAAGCACGCGCCGTATGTCGAAAGCGACGGCGTCGCGCCGCTGTCGGCGTATGGCCGAAGCAAGACCCTCGCTGAACGCTACGTGCGCGCCAGCGATGCACGCGCGCTGATCATCCGCTCGAGCTCGTTCTTCGGACCGTGGGATGAGGCCAGCTTCGTCGCCGAAGCCCTGCGCGCCGCGGAGACAGGTCTGCCCGTGCGGGCCGCGGAGGACGTCGTGATGACCCCGACGTACGTGCCAGACCTCGTCAACGAGACGCTCGACCTGGTCATCGACGACGCGGCGGGTCTCTGGCACATCGCCGGGCCCGATGCGGTCAGCTGGGCTGAGCTCGCGCATCGCGCGGTCGAAGCCGCGGGTCTCGCGAACACGATCCAGCCGTGCCGCGCGCGGACGCTTGCGTGGCGGGCACCGCGTCCCGCGTACAGCGCGCTCGGCAGCGAGCGGGCGGCGTTACTGCCGTCGCTCGACGACGCGCTCGCGCGCTTCGCTCGTGATCGCGCGGCGCGGGTCGCCGCGGAGCCGCTCGCGGCTTAGCGCCGCGAGGCGTGCGCCGATACCACGAACGTCAGGCGCTGCTGTCCGCGTGCGCGGCTCCCGAGGCGACGCGCCGCTCGCGTCGCTCGCGATCGATCTCTGCCTCGCGCGCCGTGCGCTCACCGCGCGTGGCGACCGCGACGCGGTCCAGATCGAATTTCGGCGTCCGGTCCGCGAAGAGGAGCCCGTTGGCCTCCTGATACGTGTCGGCGAACTGCGTGTAGCAAAAGCCCGCGAGCATCGGCGATGCCCGAAGCTGCTCGCACAGGGCCGCATAGCGGCGCGCCAGATCGTCGGCGTCGCTGGCCCGCGCGTACCCCCATGCCCCGCCGTCCTGGGCCGAGAGCGCGATCCCGCCGAACTCGCTGACGACGATGGGCTGCCCGGCGTGCGGATGGCCGTCGATCGTGACGGCGCGACCGCCAGGGCGCAGCGCGGCGAGCACGGCCGGTACGGAGTCGAGGGACGCGTAGCGCGTGGCGAGCGCGGCCGGATCGTCGCTGTAATCGTGCACGCCGAGGACATCCGTCGCGACGCTCTCCCAGCCGTCGTTTCCGATCACCGGCCTCGAGGGATCCGCCGTCCTCGTGAGGTGGTACAGGCTCTGTACGTAGTGACGGTGGGACGGGACCGTCGGAAGATCGGGCACGCCCCATGACTCGTTGAACGGGACCCAGGCCACGATCGATGGATGACTGCGGTCGCGTTCGATGACGCGCAGCCACTCGGAGGTGAGACGCTCGACGGCGCGATCTCCGAACCGGTACGCGCTGGGCATCTCCGCCCACACCATCAGCCCCTCGCGGTCGGCCCAGTGGAGGAACCGGGGATCCTCGACCTTCTGATGCTTGCGCACCCCGTTGAACCCCATCGCTTTCGCAAGAAGGACGTCGCGCCGGAGCGCATCGTCGTCGGGCGCGGTGAGACCGCTCTGCGGCCAGTACCCCTGGTCGAGGACCAGGCGCAGCTTCTGCGGATACCCGTTGAGGAGGAACTTGTCGCCATCCACCCCGACGGAGCGCATCGCCGTGTAGCTGGCGACGCGGTCGAGGACCGCACCCGTCGTGTCGCGCAGCTCGAGCTCCGCCTCGATGAGGGTCGGCGAATCGGGACTCCAGAGCAGCTCGTTGCGCTGATCGTCGATGCCCGGGTCGCTCAGACGGACGCGTCGATCGACCTCGCCGGCCTTGACGAGATACTCGTCCTCGACGAGGACCTCGCTCGCGAGTCGCAGGCGCAGCGCGAGGCGAAGGTCTTCACGTGCGGGCCCCTCGACGGTCACTCTGCATCCGAGCTCCCAGCTCGCCACGTCCGCGGACCAGCGGATCGACGAGATCGCGCTGCGACCGACCCGCTCGATCCACACCGTCTGCCAGATCCCGGTGGTGCGGGGATACCAGATCGCGTGGGGCGCGAGCTTCCAATCCTGCTTGCCGCGCGGCTGCTGGAGGTCGTGTGGGTCGTCATACGCGCGGACGACGATCTCCTGGATGACGGAGTCACCGAGGTACGGAGTCATGTCGATCGTGAAGGGCGTGTAGCCACCGCTGTGCTCGGCCGCTCGCGCGCCGTTGATCCAGACCGTCGCGGCGAAATCCACCGCTCCGAAGTGGAGGAGCACCCGCTCGTCAGGCGCCGCCGGCGCGATCTCGACGCGCCTCCGGTACCAGCACGCGCGGTAGAACCCGCGGTCGCCGATGCCGCTCGCGACGGTCTCGGGGGCGAACGGAACGGAGATCGTCATATCGAAGGTGACCTCGCTCGGCCGGCCGAGACGGGCGTCGGGGTCGAGCTGAAAGTCCCAGGCGCCGTTGAGTGAAGCCCACTCCGCGCGCCGCAGCTGCGGGCGCGGGTACCCGTGCGTTCCCATCCAGTCACCCAGTAAACGCGGCTTGGGCCGAATGTTGCGCATCGCCTGGCCGCCTGAGAGGCTCATGCGATGGCTGATGCGCCCGGGAGATCCCCGAGGCTTCCGCCTCGTTGGGTCGTCGTCTTGGCATGGAGGATCCATCGCGCGATCTATCGGCTCACCGGAGGCCGGAGAGGGCTCTGGCATCCGAAGCCGAACCGCTGGGGAACGCTCCGGCTCACCACCGTCGGGCGTCGATCTCGTAAGGAGCGCAGCGTGATCCTCGGCTACTACGAGGATGGCGCGAACCTCGTGACGATGGCCATGAACGGCTGGTCCGAGGGCGAGCCTGCGTGGTGGCTCAATCTGCAGGCCCACCCGGACGCCACGGTGGAGCTCGCCGATGGCGTACGCGCCATCCGCGGCCGCGCCGCGTCGGGCGAGGAGCGCGAACGCCTGTGGGGGCGGTGGCGCGAGATGGGCGACGACCTCGATGGCTACGCCACGCGCCGCCCGGGCGGCACGGCGGTCGTCGTTCTCGAGCCTCGCACCTGAGCGCATGACGTGGAAAGCCCGGCCTATCGGCCGGGCTTTCCGGGCAAGGAGGGCGCCGATCGCCTCTAGGCGGTCGTGGGCGCGTGGCTCCAGTCCCTTGCACCGCCGAGGACGACCTCGTCCTTCGGTGTGAAGTACGCGTGGATGAATCCGGCGACCGAGAGCACGATCATCAGCGCCGCGAGTCCGAAGATGATGTTGCCCGCGAGCGCGGCCTTCTCGCCGATCACGCTGAATCCGTAGACCGTGAGCAGCAGCCCACGCAGCGTCTCGCCTGTCTGCATCGTGCTCCGAAGTGAGGTGGCCGCGTCGAGCTTCTTCTGCGCCTCGGCCTGTCCGGTGGTGTCGCCCTTGGCCTTGGCGGCGTTCACCTGCGCCGTGAGCTCGGTGCGGATGGGGCCGAGCGTCGCGTAGGTCGCGCCCGGGAAACCCGCGTTCTTCGCCGAGGTGTCCATGTGCACCGCGAGGTAGTACTTCGCGAAGCATTCGGCCTGGGCCCCGGTCTCGACCTGCTGACCCGCATAGGTGACCAGGCATGCCGAGCCGGGCTTCCAGTTCTTCTCGACGTCCGTCAGCTTGTCCGCCGTCGTGAATGTGATCTTCTGGGCGCTCAGCTCCTCCCGGACGTACTCGCGGGCGAAGCTCGACTCGCCCAGCACGGCCGCGCCGAGACCGACGAGCAGCGCTGCCAGCA
>DATEDV010000085.1:0-5061 GCA_035281485.1 Candidatus Limnocylindria bacterium
CGCGATCCTTCTCGGCTTCCCGAATAACCCGACCGGCGCGGTCCTCGAGAAGGAGGACGTCGCGGGCATCGCGCGACTGGCCGAGGAGCACGATCTCCTGGTGTACGCGGACGAGATCTACGACCGGCTCGTGTACGGGACCGAGCACCACTCGATCCTCTCGATGCCTGACATGAAGGAACGGACGATCTACCTTGCCGGCTTCTCGAAGTCGTACGCCATGACCGGGTGGCGCGTCGGTTACGCGTGCGCTCCCGGCGAGATCGTCGAGCAGATGATGAAGATCCACCAGTACACCGTGATGTGCGTGCCGACGGCCGCGCAGTACGCCGCGCTCGAGGCGCTGTCGAGCGGGGAGTCCGAGGTCCAGCGCATGGTCGGCGAGTACGACCGGCGCCGGCGCTACATGTGGAAGCGCTTCAACGACATGGGTCTGCACTGCTTCGAGCCGCGCGGGGCCTTTTACTGCTTCCCGAACATCACGTCGACCGGCCTCTCGGACGACGACTTCTGCGAGCGCCTCCTCAAAGAGGAGCGCGTCGTCGTCGTGCCCGGGAACGCCTTCGGGGAGCGCGGCCGCGGGCACGTGCGCGCGTGTTACGCGTCGTCGATGGACCAGATCGTCGAGGCCTGCGACCGGATCGAGCGCTTCGTCCAGCACGTCCGCTAGCGATGGGGACGCGCTATGAGGATCAACCCGCCGAGCACTGGGCGGGGGCGGAGTCGCTCGACCCCACGCCGGTGTGGAAGCAGTACCTGCTGATCGCGTTGCTGCTGTTCGCCGGGCTCATCGCCGTCCTCGTCGTGGCTCTGCTCGCGATCGCGCCGCTGGTCGTCGCGCCGCCCGCGCTCGTTCCCGGTGACCGCCTCGTGCTGCCGATCGCGGATCTCCCGACCGTGGGCCGATCGCCGAATCGGATCGAGCCGTCGGTCAGCGACGGCTCGCGTGCGTTCTATCTCGCGCGTCCGACGCAGGGCGAGGAGTTCGCCTTTCGCGCGTACTGGGCGCCGACGGTCGGCGACCGGGAGTGCCCGGTCGACATCGCGACGCTGACGGCGGGGAGCGCCGTCGAGTTCGGCTACATCGCGCGGTGCGAGAACGTCTTCGGGCGGGTCTTCGTCTTCACGTCGCGCGGCGCCGCGCGGGAGGGCGGATATCGCGGTCTCGACCAGTATCTTGTCTCCATGAGCGATGACCGCGTCATCGTGAATCTGAGCCGCGTGATCCAGCCGAGCGAGAGGACAGGCGGTCCGGTGCCGACGGGGATCCCGCAGCCGCAGGCGCCGTGACGGATCGCCCGTACGAGCTCGTCATCGGGATCGAGACGCACGTCGAGCTCGCGACCGCGTCCAAGATGTTCTGCGGCTGCGCCGCGAAGTGGTTCGGCGCTCCGCCGAACTCGCTGGTGTGCCCGGTGTGCCTGGGTCTCCCCGGTGCGCTGCCGGTGCCGAACAGGCGCGCGATCGAGCTCGCCATCGTCGCGGGCCTCGCGCTGAACTGCACGGTCCCCGCGCACACGAAATTCGACCGCAAGAACTACATGTACCCCGACCTGCCGAAGGGATATCAGATCTCGCAGTACGACCTGCCGCTCAACGTGAAGGGGTGGCTCGAGATCGCGACCTCGGCGGGGACCAAGCGCGTCGGCATCACCCGCGCGCATCTCGAGGAGGACACCGCGAACTCCAAGCACGGCGAGGGTTACGCCCTCGTGGACTTCAACCGGTCCGGCGTGCCGCTGCTCGAGATCGTGAGCGAACCGGACATGCGCTCGGTGGAGGAGGCGCTCGCGTACGTGCGCGCGCTGCGCGAGGTCCTCGTCTTCGCCGGCGTGTCCGAGGTGCGTCTCGAGCAGGGCGCGGGCCGGTTCGACGTGAACGTCTCGATCCGCTTCACCGAGGAGGGCCAGGTGCGCTGGCCACCGCAGAGCGAGATCAAGAACCTGAACAGCTACGCCGCGCTCGAGGAGGCGGTGCCGTATGAGGCCGACCGCCTCTGGCGGGAGTGGCAGGACGGCGGAGAGATACGAACGCGCAAGACGAAGATCACCGTCGGCTGGAGCCCGGAACGCAAGCGCACATTCCTCCAGCGCTCGAAGGAAGAGGTCCAGGACTACCGCTACTTTCCCGAGCCTGATCTCGTCACGTTCGCGCCGATGCGCGAGGACGTCGAGCGCTTGCGCGCGTCGATCCCCGAGCTGCCGACGGCCCGTCGCGCGCGCTTCGTGCGCGAGTACGGTCTTTCGGACTACGACGCGCGCATCCTCGTCGAGGATCGCGCGCTCGCGGACTTCTTCGAGGAGACGGTCCGCGCTGCGGGCGGCGAAGCCAAGACGGTCGCGAACTGGGTCACGGGCGAGTTCCTCCGCCACCTGAAGAACGACGGCGGTTCGGTCGCCGGTGCGAAGGTGACGGCCGCGCAGCTGGGGGCGCTGGTCGCGCTCGTCAGACGCGGCGACGTTTCCGGCTCCGCCGCGAAAGACGTCTTCGCGGAGATGTGGCAGACGGGTGCCGCGCCCGACGCGGTGATCCGGTCGAAAGGATTGACTCAGGTGTCCGATGAGTCTGAGATCGCGCACGCGGTGGATGCGGTCATTGCCGAGAACCCGAAGGCGGTCGCCGACTACCGGTCGGGCAACGCCCGGGCCCTCGGCGCGCTCGTGGGACAGGTGATGAAGCGCATGAGCGGTAAGGCGAACCCCGCCGTCGTCAACCAGGTCCTGAAGCAGCGCATCGACTGACTCCCTAGCGCCGCTGCGCAGAGCGGAGTCGGGCCGCGGCCCAGCCGGCGGCGACGTAGGGCGCGGCTGCCGCCCAGCCCCGGTCTGGATGCCTGCGCTGCCACTCGCGACGGATGTCGTCACGCGCGTCATCCAGGGTCCGGTCGTCGTAGTCCGGACGGTTGGCCAGTTGCCAGCCATAGCGATAGATCGGCTCGACCTCGGGCCAGCGGCGATCGCTGCCCTCGCGGTCGCGGAGGTGCGCCTTCAGGTCCGGCGCGACGTCGGCGAAGCCTGTGGCGAACGTCGGCCCGCTCCTGGCGTCGTCCTCGAGGTCTCGCGTTTCGAGTGCGCCGAGGACACGCATCGTCACGCGGGCGCGATCGCGGACGTCCGGATGACGGGACGTGACCGCTACCGCGGCGCGACGGACGGGCCGACCATGACCGCCCGGCGCCGGCGATGGCGTGCCCGACGTCACGAGACTGCCTGCCACGGCGCCGGCCCCGGCACCGACCGTCAGTCCCGCGAGGGCCGCGGCCATGGTCCCGCCGGCGATGAAGATCGCCGCGGGTGGGAACGCGAGGACGGTGGCCTCGAGAAGGGCGGCTCCTGCGGAACCCACGGCGGCGCCGGTCACCAGGCCACGACGAGCCCCGATGTGCGTCGCCTGTTCCAGACCCTCGTCATCGAGAACGCTGATGTCCGTCCCGTCCACGCCTTGCTCGAGCATGGCCGCCACGGCACGCTCCGCCGCGGCGGGATCGCTGAAGACGCCGATGACCGCCTCATGCCCGTTCATCTGGTCCCTCATGTCGTGCTCCTTTCAACGTTGGCGGATGGACGAAACGTCGTGATCCTCGATGCCGCGAAGCCGCTCGAGGAATACGGGACGGGTCGAACCGCGCAGTACGGCGTCGGCGACGCTTCCGAACAGCACACGTTCGAGGCCGGCGCGGGCGTGGGTCGTCATCGCGATCAGGTCGGCGTCGAGCTGATCCGCGGCTCGCAGGATGGCGTCGGCCGCAGGCTCGAAGTCCACCGTGATGCGAACCTCATACCCGCGCCGCCGTAGGTCGGTGGCGAGCCGACCGAGGTACTCCTGCGCCTCGCGCCGGCCGTCCTCAGAGAGCCGAACGAGATCGACGATGCCGGCGCTGGGCGCGTCTGCCGGGTTGGGTGCGCGCGCGAGCAGCTGACCGGCCGACGGTACGGCCCTCACGAGGGTCACCTGCGCCGTGCGGCGCGCGACACGGCCGAGTTGGGCGAGCATCTCTTCGGCGGCGGCTGTTCCATCCAGAGGTACCACGACGCGATGGAATCCGACCGCCTCGTTCGAGAGCTTTCGCACGTGAGGCCGTCGCTTCGTCGAGGGGCTCGACTTTGCTCGCATGGCGCTCACTCCGAATTCGATCTTCGTGAAGTCCGTGCACTCTATATACCACCGAAGCGGACTTGACGATACTTTGTGCCACAAAGTATTCTGGATCGGTACGCGGTCGGCGCGACGGTGAGTCACGCACCGTTAACAACGTGGCTAGGCGGAGACTGTCGGGATGCGGTCTCCGCGCGCGGTGAACGTGTCCCGGATCGGTCTCCGTACGAACACCGGAGGTCCGCTGTGGACGCGACGAACAGCCAGCGCGAGGACGGGGCTCCTCCGACACTGATCCGCTATCTGTGTGTGCGGCGCCGGCATCTCGGCACGAACACGCACGACACCGTGACGATCCATAACGGGGAGTGGGCGTTCTGCCACGGGACGGTCCAGCGAGATCACAAGTGGGTCGCGACCGGCGGTCTCACGCTCGAGGAGCTGCGGCGGTCCTCGCTGGCGCGGGAGCTCTCGGTCCCGTAGCGTTCCGGCCCTGGAGAGTCCGATCGAGCCAGCGTCGAGACGTGTCGGCGACGGCCCGCTCCTGACGCCGCGCGACGTGACGCCGACACAGGTCGGCTTCGAGGTGCAGGCGGTCCTCAACCCCGCGGCCGCGCGTCTCGACGACGAGATCGTCCTCGTCCTACGCGTCGCCGAGCGTCCGCGCAGCGACATCGATCCGCCCGCGGACGCGAAGACGCTCGATCTCGGGGGCGCCGAGCCGCGGCTGGTGCCCTTGCCGTCGGGCTACCGGCGGGATGATGTGATCCCGATCGCGTTCGAGGACCCCGAGCCGGGTGCCGTCCGGCACCTGCTCGTCTATCTCCCGAAGGATCTGCCGGGCCTCAACGCATCGGATCCGCGCGGCGTGACCTTCGTGCATCCCAAGCTCGGCACCACGACGACGTTCCTCACGCAGGTGTCGCACCTGCGATGCGCGCGCAGCAGCGACGGTGTCAATTTCGA
>DATEDV010000086.1:0-2462 GCA_035281485.1 Candidatus Limnocylindria bacterium
CCGCCTTCGCCTCGTCGGTCCCCCACACCGCGACGGGCCGGCCCGCCTCCGCCAGCAGCCGCGCGGTCGCGCGGCCGAGGCCCGATGAACCGCCGGTGACGATGACACCCGACATGGCTGGCCTCCGCATTTAGAGCAGGGTTCCGAAACGCTCGAGGTATCCCGCGAACGCGGACTCGAAGTCCGCGCGCGTCATCCCGTAATCCTGCATCGCATAGATGAACTTGCCGAAGCGATCGATCGGATGCCCGGCCTCCCATTGCAGCATCGCGTTGGCCACGGTGTCGCGGAGGGACCAGCCGCGGCGCGCGAGGCTCTCACGAATCACGTCCAGTGGCCGTCGGGCGATCGCATCGAAACCGGCGTCCACGATCGAGGCGCGCAACCCGAGCGCGTCACGCTGCGCGAGATAGTGGCGCATCTGGCCGGCGAGGGTGCGCAAGACCCATTCCCCGACCGCGCGACGATCGACCGCCCCGTACATGAGTCGCCGCGACAGCTCCGCGAGCTTCATGAAGGATGTCGCCGCCTCGGCGGGATGGCGGTGGCAATGGATGACCAGCGAGCCGGGGAAGACCTCGTGCAGCGCGTCGAAGTGCGCGATGTGGAGCGGCGACTTCAGCAGGTACGGTCGGCCGCGTCCGCCGGTCTGCCACTGCAGGTACTGCAGCATGCGGCGCAGGTAGCGATAGGTCGGCACCTGCGAGCGCGTCGCCACCCAGGCTTCGAACGACGGAAGCTCGCCGCGCATGGCGAGCAGCGTCCACTCGAACGTCATCTCCATCAGGTACGAGGTTTCCTCGTCGACCTCCTCGGCGCGGATCGGGTGGCCCGCCAGGATCTCAGGGTTCATCGTCTCGACCACGGCGTCCATCTGCTTCGCGACCGCGATGCGCGGGTCCGGGCCATCCTTCGGCGCGTTCGGGAAGGGGGCGGGGTTGAGCGTCTGCCACGCGCGGATCGACTGGAAGCGCTCGTCGACCGCCATCATGCGATGCAGCTTCGTGGTGCCGGTGCGCGGCAGGCCCACGATGACGACCGGCGGCTCGAGCGGCTCTTCGAGGATCTCCGGATGCCGCTTCAGGTCCGCTTCGTACCGCAGCCGGTTCACCAGCATGCCGATCGTGAGTCCCTCGATCGTGCCGATCCCGATCGGGTTCAGCGTTGCGTCCTCGACGGCCGAGCGCAGGAATCGCTGCAGGCCTTCGCGGAACGCGGGATCGCCGAAATCCTCGAGCCCCGTGAGCTGGCGGGCGGTGCCGAGCAGGCGTTCGGGATCGAGCGTGCGGGCGGCGTCGGTCATCGGGGCTCCTTCAGGGTCCGGCTTCGATCAGGAGGCGCTCGCGGCGCGCGATGCCCTCGGCGCGCGCCCGCACCTGCTCGCGGCGCTCGGACGGCGTGACCTTCGGCATCGGGAACGGCAGCGCCGATTCGAGATCCTTCCACGGCACGCGGCGCGCGCCCTTGACCGTGGTCGCGGGATCGGGCGTCTTCTGCAGCAGCTCCCATCGCACCAGGATCACGCCCGAGCCGACATCGCCGCAGTCGAGCCAGTTCCGATAGCCGGGATCGCGACCGGCGACGACGTAGGTGACGGTACCATCAGAGTTGGCGGCGACCTCGGTGTGATTGAGGCACGACGTGCGCCGGGCGTAGTCGATCGAGATCATCCACGGATCGGCGACGAGGATGCCGAGGTAGCGCGCGGTCTCCCGGTCCAGCGTGAAGACGAACGCCTCGTCCTCCTCGAGCGCGTAGCGGCCGGTCGTCGTCATGCCCCAGGGCACGGCGCCGGGCGGCGCGGGCCGGATCTGCGGGAGTGCGAGGGTGTTGTCCTCGACGTGGCGCAGCGCATGGTCGTACCAGAGGAACTCGTTGGCGGCCTGGGCGCGCACCTCGTCGGCGATGCGCGCGCTCATCGTCGCGAAGTCGAGCGGCGGAAGCGCCGGACCGGTGACGCGGACGACGGACAGCGGCGTCGGCATCTGCCGGTTCCAGTCGAGCATCGTCTCGCGGATCAGCACGTGCGCCGAGTCGGACGGCAGGTGCAGGTGATTGCGGCGGCCCGCGGTGGGCGTGGCGTCGACCGTGATGACGAAGCTGCCGTCGGCGGCGAAATCGATCGCGTCCATGTAGAGGAAGGCGAGGGGATAGCCCCAGCCCGGCGGCTTGCGCTCGCACGACTCGAGCAGCAGGTAGAACGAGGCGCGATCGTCGAGCGGACGTTGCCCGCGGATCTCGTAGCGGTACGCGGGGTCCGTGAAGAAGTAGCGGAAGGCCCTGTCGGGATTGTCGAAGCCGTACCGCCCGCCGGCGATCGGCACGCCGAAGGACGTGTGCGGCGGGCACTCGTACCAGGTGAGCCGCGGATGGCCGGGGTCGCCGCCGGCCACGGCCAGCGCCGCCGCCACCGACATCTCGCTGATCGCCGCGTCGATGAGGCGGCGCGCGCGCTCGTCGCG
>DATEDV010000087.1:0-3918 GCA_035281485.1 Candidatus Limnocylindria bacterium
CGATGTCTTCCTCCACGGCAACCTCATGGGCGGCTACCACACGACGAACGCGGTCTGGCGCCATCTCGAGTCGGGCCTGCGCGTGTACGCGACGGAACGCGCGGCTGGCACGGTCCACGACGACCTCGATCTGCTCCGCAGCCGCGGCATTGTCATCACCGACGACGCGCCGAACGATGCGGTCGCCATCGAGCTGCACGACCTCGATCTCGCACGGCTCGCCGACGTGCTCGCGCCGTACGACGTGACGCTCCCGTCGACCATCGCCGTCGCCGCGCAGGACCACGGTTTTTCGCCGAAGCACTCGAATCGCCTGTTCCGCTTCGAGCACTGGCGCCGCTTCCTGACGCCCGGCAGCACCCTCGCGGACCACATCTGGCGGGAGCCGCCTGAGTACATGACACGCCTCCGCGCGATACAGACCGACGCGCCCGGTGCGATCGTCGCCGACACGGGACCGGCGGCCGTGCTCGGCGCGCTCGAGGACGACCTCGTCGGCGAGACCGCGAAGCTCGGCGCCTGCATCGTCAACGTCGGCAACCAGCACACGCTCGGCCTTCTCGTGCGCGGCGAGGAGCTCTTCGGCGTCATGGAACACCACACCGAATCGATGGACACAAAGAAGCTGGACCGTCTCATCGCGCGCCTGATAACGGGTGCGATCACGCACGAGGAGGTCTTCGATGACGACGGCCACGGCGCCCTCGTGCTGGACGAGCGCTACCGCGAGGCGGGCCCCTTCTCGTTTGTCGCAGTGACGGGGCCCAACCGCGCCATGGCAGCTCCGCTCGGCTGGTACTTCGCGGCGCCGCACGGCGCGATGATGCTGTCCGGCTGCTTCGGGCTCGTTCGCGGCGTACACCGTCTGAGACAATCAGAGCCAGCTGTCGCGCGTGGAGGATTGGCAGGGTGAGACAGATCTTCGGTAACCGGTCCGGGAATCCGGCTCTCAGGGAGAGCACCTTCAGGGGCTTGCCTGTCGCCGCCGAGGGCGAGGGCATGACGATCGAGGGAACGGTCAACAAGACCTACGTCCTGTTCCTTCTCCTCATGGCCGGCGTGGCGGGAGCGGCTGTCGCCGACGAGAGTGCGCTGTACGGGCTCATGCTGCTCGGCGCGATCGGCGGGCTCGTCGTCGCGGTCGCCACCGTGTTCCGGAAGCAGTGGGCGCCGATCACCGCTCCGATCTACGCCGTCCTTGAGGGACTGTTCGTCGGCGCGATCTCGATCGTGATGGAGGCCGCGTATCCGGGGATCGTGATCCCCGCGGTGTCGCTCACGTTCGGCACGCTGTTCGCGCTCCTCGCCGCGTACCGCTCCGGCCTCATCAAGGTGACCGAGAATTTCAAGCTCGGCGTCGCTGCGGCGACGGGCGCGATCTTCGTTGTCTACCTCGCGCAGTTCGTTCTCGGCCTCGTCGGCGTGCAGATCGGCTTCCTGCACGACGCGATCTTCGGCGCGGGCTGGCTCGGCATCGGCGTGAGCGTCGTCGTCATCGTCGTCGCGGCGCTCAACCTGGTGCTCGACTTCGACTTCATCGAGCAGGGTTCGGCGGCACGGGCCCCGAAGTACATGGAGTGGTACGGCGCGTTCGGCCTGCTCGTCACGCTGATCTGGCTGTACCTCGAGATCCTCCGTCTGCTCTCGAAGCTCCGCAGCCGCGACTGATCTCCCCGGCAAATGAACAGGAGCCCCGCCGACAGGCGGGGCTCCTGCGCTTGTCCGAAAGGTGCCGGACCGCTAGGTCACTTGGGTAGGAACTGGCGTAGCCACGGATCCGCGAAGTAGATCGCGAACGCGATCGTCGCGACCCACATCGGCAGGCTGACGTCCTTGCTCTTGCCACCCGCGACCTTGAGCAGCGAGTACGCGATGAAGCCGGCGCCCACGCCGTTCGTGATCGAGTAAGTGAGCGGCATGATGAAGAGCGTGAGCAGAACGGCGAATCCGGTCGCGAAATCGATGTTGCCGATCTTGTTGAGGTCGAGGATCGGCCGGAACATGAACCAGCCGATCAGCATCAGCGCCGGCGCGGTCGCCTGGGGCGGCACGATGCCGGCGATCGGCGCGAGGAAGATCGACACGAGGAAGAGCGCCGCGGTGACGAGGCTCGCAAGGCCGGTCTTGGCGCCCTCGGCGACGCCGGCACCCGACTCGATGTACGTCGTGTTGCTCGACGTGCCGAAGATGCCACCGAAGAGCGCTCCGAGAGAGTCGACCCAGAAGACGCGGTCGGCACGCTCGATCGTGCCGTCCTTCTTGAGCCACCCGCCCTCCGACGCCACAGACACGACGGTGCCGGCAGTGTCGAAGAAGTCCGAGAGCATGAGCGAGAAGATCGTGAGGATCGCGACGAAGAAGCCGAGCCGGAAGACTTCAAGGAGCGCGAGCCCGGTCGCCCCGCCCGTGAAGACCGCGCCGATGGTCGAGAAGTCAGGCGTCGCGAACAGCGACTGGGGCATGACCGCGACGCCGGGGAGGTTGCCGTACGTCGCTCCTCCGGTGGCCGCGTTCACGAGCACTCCGATGACGGTCGCGCCGATGATCCCGAGGATCAGCGCGCCCTTCACGTTGCGCGAGTAGAGGAACGTCGTCAGCAGCAAGCCGCCCAGGGTGACGAGGGCGGTGCCGCTGGCGAGATTGCCGAGACCGATCGGGTTCGATGGGCTGCCCGTGGCGACGGCGAGGCCGCCGTTGAACACCCCGATCGCGAAGATGAACGCGCCGATGCCGGCGCCGATGCCGAGCTTGATCGGGACGGGCACGGCGTCGAGCAGCGTGCGGCGAACGCCGAGCGCCATCGCGATGCAGATCAACAGACCTTCGAGCGCGACCACGCCCATTGCGCCCTGCCATGAGAGGCCGGCCGCTCCGACAAGACCGAACGCGACGACGGCGTTGATGCCGAGACCTGCCGCGCCTGCGTATGGGTAGTTCGCGTAGAGGGCCATGGCGCCGGTGAAGAGCGCCGCCATGAGAGCCGTCGCGGCGACGACCGCCGGGAACGGGATCCCGGCCTGCGAGAGGATGACCGCGTTCACGACCAGGATGTAGGACATGACGAGGTAGTTCGTGATCCCACCTCGGACCTCGGTACCGATCGTGGACCCGGACGCGCGGACCTTGAACTGCCGCTCGATCCAGTCCTGGCCACCCGTCCGGGCGGCCGCACGTGCTGCCATGAAAATTCCCCTCCCTTAATCCGCTGACGCGCGCGCGTGCTGGGCGAGGCACCTCCTCAGTGCATTCGCTCACACCGGCGCGTCTCTGGCCGCCAAACGGAGGGAAGCGGGCGGCGATGTACCGCCGCGGATTCTAGCCTGCGTGCCCATGCGTAGCCTTCTCTGCGTCGCATGATCGAAACGACTCGCGTCGATGTGTGGCTCTGGGCCGTGCGTCTTTACAGGAGCCGTTCGGCGGCGACGGCGGCCTGCCGAGGCGGCCGCGTCCGGGTGAACGGGAGCGCTGCGAAAGCGTCGACGCCGGTCAAGGTCGGGGACCGCGTCGAGACGTTCGTGGAGCGGAGGCGCATCCTCGAAGTGGCCACGGTCATCCATAAGCGGGTCGGCGCCGCGGCGGCGGCAACGTGCCTCATCGACCACAGCCCGCCGGCGCCGGTCGTCAAGAAGGATTCATCCAACCTGCGACGCGAGCGCGGCACAGGCCGTCCCACCAAACGCGAGCGACGCAAGATCGATCGCCTGATGAGGGGATGACCCCCATATATCGGCGAGGCGAGGACCCGGAAACCGCGAGCGGAGGGGGTGGTGTGGGATGCCAGCGGATCGGCGACAGATGTGTCAGGACATACGCGACACCACGGTGAAGGGGTCGTCGTATGGAGATCGGGCGATACCTGGTCGAGGCACACCTGCGCGAGGGCCGCTCGATCGGCGAGCTCGCGGCGGCGCACCGGAT